>JAHEDX010000056.1 GCA_024641005.1 Acidimicrobiaceae bacterium | reverse complement strand
GCGTGCGGGTCGTCGGGCGCGACGGCACGTCATTGCTCGACTTCTCGGTCGAGGCGGGCGACATCTGGCGTATGTGCAACGTGCGTGACCTCCCCATCCAGGATTGGGTGAAGCTCGCAGTCACGAGGGCTCGCGCCACCGGCGCTCCGGCAGTGTTCTGGCTCGACGAGAACCGGGCTCACGACGCCCAGCTGATCGCCAAGGTCAACCGGTACCTCGGCGACCACGACACCGAGGGCCTCGACATCCGCATCGTCGAACCGGCGGCGGCGTCGAAACTCTCGATCGAGCGGATCCGACAGGGTCTCGACACGATCTCGGTCACCGGCAACGTGCTGCGTGATTACAACACCGACCTGTTCCCGATTCTCGAGCTGGGCACCAGCGCCAAGATGTTGTCGATCGTGCCGCTGATGAACGGTGGCGGCCTGTTCGAGACGGGTGCCGGCGGCTCGGCGCCCAAGCACGTGCAACAGTTCGAGAAAGAGAACTACCTGCGCTGGGACTCGCTGGGCGAGTTCCTCGCCCTTGCTGCGTCGCTCGATCACCTCAGTGAGGCCACCGGCAATCCGAAGGCCAAGGTGCTCGCCGATGCTCTCGACGCCGCCACCGGCAAGCTGCTCAACGAGAACAAGTCACCGGCCCGACGAGTGGGCCAGATCGACAATCGCGGCAGTCATGCGTACCTCGCGATGTACTGGGCTCAGGCTCTGGCCGAGCAGATCGATGATCCCGAGATCGCCGGGCGATTCGCTCCGGTGGCCGCGGCGTTGATCGGCAACGAGCAGACGATCAACGACGAGATGCTCGCTGTCCAACGGCACCCGGTCGACATCGGCGGCTACTACATGCCCGTTCCGGCCAAGGCAGCGGCAGCAATGCGTCCCAGTCCGACCCTGAACGCCATCATCGACGCCGTCTGAGATTCAACCGGCCTCCACCGCACGGTCCTGCGCTACGGCGTCGTATTGCTCGTAGTCACTTGCCGTGTCGTCGGCGAACTCGAACTCGAGCAGGCCGGCCTCGCCCCACTTCTCACGCAGGTAGCCCTTGTTGGCATCGAGCAGGCCGAGCTTGCGCGTGTTCGGCACCAGTTTGGAGAAGAACCCTCGCTGAAACGCGGCCTGCGGATGCAGATCGATGGTGTGGGCCGCTTCGATCAGATATGGCACGATCACGTCGACGTCGACCCCCAGCCGCTCCCACACCTCCGGTGTGGTCGACCTGCTGCGAGACCGCAACGTGTTGTCGATCATGAACTCCTGGCGATCCTTCAGTTCGGCCTCGCTGAGCTGCTCGTAGTACTCGGCGAGACTGATGATGCCGAATGCCACATGGCGCGCTTCGTCGGCCATCACATAGCGCAACAGCTTCTTCAACAGCGGCTCGTCGGTGCGACGCAGCATGTCACCGAACGCTGCGAGTGCGAGGCTCTCGATGACGATCTGCATGCCGAGGTAGGCGATGTCCCATCGTGAGTCCTCGAGCAGAGCCATGATCTGGGCGTCGAGGAAGGGGTTCATCGGGTACGCCTCACCCAACTTCTCGTGCAGGTACTTGGCGAACACCTCGGTGTGCCGCGCCTCGTCCATGGTCTGGGTGGAGGCGTAGTACTTGGCGTCGATCCACGGGACGGTCTCGACGATCTTCGCTGCGGTCAGCATCGCGCCTTGCTCGCCATGCATGAACTGGCTGAGCGACGCTTTGAGGAACTCGATCCCGGCCGCCGCCAGCTCTTTCTCACCCCAGGACCCGATCGGCGAGCCCGGCAGCTTGGTCGCGGCTTCGACGATTCGCTGTACCGGGCTGGGGTTCGTCATGACCAGCTTGTCGGGATCGACGTCGGTCGCCCAGTCGAGGTCGGTGACACTGTTCCACTGCGATGCCATCGCCTTGTTGTAGAGCGTCACCAACTGCCCTCGGTCGCGGTCGTAATTCCACGTCATGATGCGGGGGGAATTGTCGGTGATGAGACGGATCGACTCGTCCATCTCGACTCGACTCGGCGGTTCCGGCACGGCCTCGACAACACTCATCGCACAAGGCTACGACGCGGGGACCGATCGTGAGGAGCTGTGCGCTGACCGGCAACCGTCACGCCGTTCAGATCGAGTCCGAAGATGTCAGCAGGCTGCGTGGTCGAGCACCGTTCGAGCCTGCCCTCAGAGGGTGACCCGGCTGATCGGCTCGCGTCCGGCGAGCACCTCGACGACATTGCGGGCGGCGAGTGCGGCCATCGCCGATCGGGTCTCGATCGTCGCTGAACCCAGATGCGGGATCAGCACGACATTGTCGAGTTCGACCAGGCCCGGATCCACCTCGGGTTCGCGCTCGAACACGTCGAGCGCGGCGCCGGCGATCTGGCCACTCCGCAGTGCCGAGACGAGCGCGGCCTCGTCGACGATCGGGCCACGGGCGGTGTTGACGAGGACTGCCGAGGGCTTCATCAGCGCCAGCGCGTCGGCGTCGATGAGATGATGGGTGCTCTCGCTGTACGGACAGTTCAGAGAGACGACATCGCTCGTTGCCAGCAGTTCAGGCAGATCGACGAGCCGAGCACCGAGGTCCGCCTCGATCTCGGGCGCCGCGGCGCGACGATTGTTGTACACCACGGTCATCCCGAATGCTCTCGCCCGTCGCGCCAACGCTTCGCCGATCGCGCCCATACCGACGATGCCGAGCTGACGACCTTGCAAGCCGACCCCCAGCATCATGAACATTCCCCATTGCCATGGCGTGCCCGAGCGGATCAGGCGCTCGCCTTCGCCGAGCCGACGAGTGCTCATCAGCACCAGAGCCATGGCCAGGTCTGCCGTCGCATCGGTGAGGACACCTGGCGTGTTGGTGACGATCACCCCGCGCCGGTCGCATGCTGCGACATCGATGTTGTTGTACCCGACGGCGACGTTGGCGACCAGTCGCAGACGAGGTGCCGCGTCGAGAAAGGCGTCATCGACGCGATCGGTCAGCAGTGTCACCGCAACTTCGGCGTCGGCGAGCTGCTCATTGCGCACCGGGAGAGGAATCGGCTCTGACGAGTCCCACGCCCACAACTCCCCCGCTGTACGGAGGATCTCGAGACCGGCCTCGGGAATCTTGCCGGTGACGACGATGCGGGCCGACGTCGTCATGCTGCCCCGATCCATGACGCGAGTCGGCCGATGCCCTCGGAGATGTCGTCGACGTCGATGCCCGAGTATGCGAACCGGATGTAGTGCTGGGTCTCGTCGGGTTGTGCGGTGCCGAAGTGATGTCGGGTGCAGAACGACACGCCCGTATGGTGGAGCGCCGCAGTCGCAAAGTCGGTCACCGAGTCGAATCCGAGCCGAGCCACCGCCGCTGTCACATTTGGAAAGAGGTAGAACGTCGCCTCGGGAATTGCGCAGGTGAGTCCGGGGACCGCCGACAGCGCTGTCGCTGCGGCATCGCGCCGACGCTGCAGTTCGGCCAGCAACACGGCGGCACCGGACGGGTCCTCGAGCGCCTCGACGCCTGCGGCCTGCACGAAATGCGTGGTGCAGCTCTCGTCGTTGGTGTTGAGCTTCGCCATCTGGCGAGCGACGTGCGACGGAGCGGCGGCGCACCCCAGACGCCATCCCGTCATGGCGAACTTCTTCGAGTACGTGTACAGGATCACTGTGCGCTCGGCCATACCTGGCAGCGATGCAATCGACGTGGACGTGCCCGAATAGCGCATTTCGAAATACGCCTCGTCGCTGAGCACGATGAGGTCGTGCTCGACCGCGAGGCGGGCGATCTCGGCCATCTCCTCGGGCGAACTCTCGCAACCGAGGGGGTTCTGCAGATTGTTGTAGATCAACAGGCGCGCCTGTGGTGCGAGCATTCGCAACTGCTCGAGGTCGATACCGAATCCGGTCGGAGTCTCTCGGTACCGGTATGGCATCGCCCGGCCGCCGAAATAGTCGATCTGGCTCTCGTAGATCGGGTACCCCGGATTCGGGTACAGCACGCCATCACCGGGGTTCATCACCGTTTGGATGAACTTCGTGATGACCGGCTTGCCGCCGGGCTGCACCACGATGTTCTCTCCTGTCAGCTCGAGCCCACGGTCGCCACCGATGTTATGGGCGAGCGCCTCGCGCAGTTCCGGGATGCCGGCGGCCGGGCAGTAGCCGGTTCGCCCATCGGCAATCGCTCGGTTCATGGCGTCGACGATGTTGCCGGGCGTCGGCAGGTTCATGTCGCCGAGGTGGAACGGGTAGACACGGTTGCCCTGAGCAGCCCAGTCGGCGGCGGCCAACGACACGGCGAACGCCGTCTCGGTTCCCAGACGTTCCAAACGATCTGCGAGTCGCATCTCGCCCCTTCCTCACGGCCACGGCACCGCCGTCGACGCCAGCATCGAGACTAACAATTCGTCAACTGTTCCGCAATGCAGAACGGTTCCGCCATACGGAACCGTTCCGATTCCACGCTCGCCACGGGACGCGCCGCCCTGCGAAGTATGCGGCTCAGGGGTTCGCAGCGATGCGAACCCGGCGCAGGACTCGCACCTTGGACGCCTCGACATCCGCCTGGAGTCGCGCCCATGCCTCGTCGGCCGTCGAGCCCTCGGCCGTGGCTACTGCGATTTCTCCGTCGAACCACTCGGCTTCGGCGATCCACACCGGCTCGACCCGCAGGAGTCGACCATCGAGACCGCGCACATGGTTCTCACGGAACTCCAATGTCGTGCGCCACCCGGCACGTTCGAGATCGCGTCGAGCCGACGGCTGCAGCACCGCGCCGTGGCGGCGTGCCCGCGGGTTCGAGCGGTGAAGGGTCGACGACATTGTCGACCATTGTGAACGAGTTGCCCTGTGGAACGTCAGTCCCGACAACATGTGAATTTCCTGGGGACGGCCGGCTCCGCCCTGTGGGTAACTCGCGTTGGTCTCGGGTCAGCCGACGGGCTTGGCGACGAGCACCGGGATCACCCGCTCGGTCTTCGCCTGGTAGTCGGCGTAGGTCGGGAACACGGCGACGGCACGCTCGAACCATGTCTGCCGCTCGTCACCGACGACCTCGCGGACGACGAAATCGCCTGGTTCGGGCCCGTCCTGGATCATCACGCTCGGGTCGGCGACGAGATTGCCGTACCACACCGGGTTGCTCGGGCGGCCACCGTAGGACGCGACCAGTGCGTACTCGCCTTCGTGTTCGACACGCATGAGAGCGATCTTGCGCACCTTGCCGGACGCCTTCCCGCGCATCGTGACCACGATCACCGGGATCCCGGTGTCGCGCAAGGTGTTGGCGCGCCGCCCACCGGACGCCTCGTATTCGGTGATCTGGTCGCGCACCCAATCGAGCGCGCTCGGCTCGTAGTCTCCGTTGATCGGCATCCCGCCATCGTAGGGGGTCACCGTCGAGCGTGGCCGACCGGGACGCGTTCGACCGACGCTGCCCCCACGTGGTCGACGCCGGTCGTCGTCACCGGGCCTGGCGCAGGTGGGCTCAGACGATCAACGCATCGGCGAGCGGTGCCAGCCGTGACGGATGTGTCGGGCCCCGCATCGACCAGACGACGATGTCGACGCCTGCCTCGAAGAAGCTCGCTGCCTGGTCGGCAAGGGCCGCGGGCGCATCGTCCGGGCCGAATCCGAGGTGGATCGACCGGTCGATCTCGGACTGATCCCGTCCGACATCGTCGCAATGTGCGCGCAACACCGCGTCGAGTTCGAGCCAATCCGCGGGGGCAGCCGGGAAGGTCATGTCCCATTGGTCCGCCCACCTGGCAACGGTCTTCAGCGTCCGCTTCTTGCCTTTGCCACCGATCACCAACGGCAGTTTGGACTGCTGTGGTTTGGGCTCGCACCACGCATCGACGAGCGTGAAGTAGTCACCGGAGAAGTTCGTCACCGGGTTGTCGAGCAGTGAGCGGACGATTTCGATGCCCTCGTCGAACCGATCGAACCGTTCGGTGAGCGTTCCCAGTTCGATGCCGTAGGCGTTCGATTCCATTTCGTTCCAACCGGCCCCCATGCCCAGCGACAACCTGCCACCCGAGATGATGTCGAGCGTGGCCGCCATGTTGGCCGTCACCGCCGGGTGACGGTGGTGCATGCCGTTCACCATCGCTCCGATCCGAAGACGCGTCGTTGCCTGGGCAAGTGCCGCAAGCATCGTCCACCCCTCCAGATTGGGGCCGTCGTACGGCGGGGCCAGTGGGTAGAAATGATCCCAATTCCATGCCGACTCGAACACGTCGATGCGGTCGGCCTCGATCCAGGTGTCGAGGAACTCACCCCAGGCGGCGTGGTGCGGCGGTGTCTTGATCGCGTAACGTCCGGTGCGTTGGCCCATGGGATGCACGGTACACGGGTGGGTTCGGTCCAGAAGATGCGCCGTCGTCCGGGCGCCGGACATGGGCCGCCGTCGCTACCGTTGACACCCCGCCAGAGGAGATCTCATGCCCAACCACTTCGCCTCGTACCCCTCGCTCGCCGAGCGAACCGCCTTCGTCACGGGTGGCGCCGACGGCATCGGTGCTGCCATCGTGCAGCAACTCGCTGCCCAGGGCAGCAGGGTCGCCTTCGTCGACAAGAACGTCGACTACGCGCAGCGCACGATCGAACGGTGCGTTGCAGAAGGCGCCGCCCACGCTCCCCTGTTCTACGAGGTCGACCTGCTCGACATCGCTCAACTGCAAGGGGCGTGCGAGTCGGCAATCGCCGATCTCGGTGGTGTGACGGTGCTCGTCAACAATGCCGCCAGCGACGATCGTCACGACTGGCGCGACATCTCGGTCGAGTACTGGAACGAGCGCATGAATGTGAACCTGCGGCACTACTTCTTCGCGATCCAGGCACTCGCACCTCAGATGATCGAAGCCCGCCTCGGCTCGATCGTCAACATCGGTTCGAGCAGCTACATGATGCAGGAGGACTTCTTCCCCGGTTATGCCATCGCGAAATCGGCGGTGGAAGGCATCACCCGCACGATGGCGCGCACCCTCGGCCCACACAACGTCCGGGTCAACACCGTGCTGCCCGGATGGGTCCCGACCGAGCGCCAGCTCACCAAGTGGTGGTCGCCCGAAGGCGAACGGGCGACCATGAACGACCAGGCGCTCAAGAAGCGGATCACACCCGAGGAGTTCGCTCAGATGGTGCTGTTCCTCGCCGCCGACGACAGCGGCGGGTGCACGGCACAACAATTTCTCGTCGATGGCGGCAGGTTCTGACCGACCGGCCGCGGTGACTGACGAACCGACCCCGAACGCGGCGTACCGGTCCCCTACCGGCCTCGGCACGGCCACGATCAGCGGGTGTCGCCGACCTCGATGACATCGGCACATTCCGAGGACAGCCGCTACGGTGGAGGGCGTGTCAGATGTCTTCCACCTCGACCTGACCCGAAGCCAGCTCCAGGGTGCGTCGATCGCAGTTATGCCCGGCGACCCGGCGCGGGTCCCAAAGCTCGCCGGACTGCTCGACCATCCCGAGCCGCTCGCAGCCAACCGCGAGTTCACGAGCTACCTCGGGTTCGCCGGCGACGTTCCGATCATCGTGTGTTCGACCGGCATCGGCGGGCCGTCCACCTCGATCGCCGTCGAGGAACTGGCCCAACTCGGGGTCCGCACCTTCCTCAGGGTCGGCACCACCGGCGCGATCCAACCCGACATCGAGGTCGCCGACGTCGTCATCACCTCTGGAGCGGTTCGCATGGACGGCGCCAGTCTGCACTTCGCTCCGATCGAATACCCGGCGGTCGCTCACTTCGACTGCACGCGAGCCCTGGTCGACGCGGCCCAGGCACTCGGGTATCGCCACCATGTGGGGATCACCGCAGCCTCCGACACCTTCTACCCCGGCCAAGAACGCTACGACACGGTGTCCGGTTACGTTCTCCGCTCACTCAAGGGCAGTCGCGCCGAATGGGCCGAACTCAATGTGCTCAACTACGAAATGGAGAGCGCGACCCTGTTCACGATGTGCGCCGCCAACGGCTGGCGGGCTGGAATGGTGGCAGGGGTCCTCGTCAATCGCACCGAGCGTGAGATCCCCGACCTCACGACCCACGATCGCGTCGAGGCCAACGCCTCAGCCGTGGTGATCGAGGCCGCACGGCGCCTGGCGGGCTGATGCGCCGTCCAAGCTGCCCGACGGCCAGGCACGAAGGTCACATCGTGCCGAGTTCTTCGAGATCAGGTCGGTGAGACGCCACGCTCACGGTCGCAGGACATGCTCGGCCCTGCCGAGCCGGCCGCTCAGGTACTGACGCCGTTGGCGACCAGGAACTCCAGCGTGCGCCCCAGCGCGATCGCCGCCGACAGAGCGTGATACGAGCCGCGGGCGTCGCAGCTGAACCCGTGCTGGGCAGCGTCGTACACGTGAATGGGCACCAGCGGGTGCTGGCGGCCGATCGCCTCGACGTGATCGAGCGGGATCGCATGATCGAGCGCACCGAAGTGCAACATCGTCGGCACGCTCGGGGCGCGATCGATCAGGTCGTGGATCTGCCCGCCGTAGTAGCCGACAGCAGCGGCCACCGGCAACTCGTTGGCGGCCAACCAGGCGAGGCTGCCACCGAAGCAGTAACCGATCACGGCGACCGGCCCCGTGGCGGCGACGTGCCTGACCGCTGCCGCGATGTCGGCCATCGCAGGTTCCCATTTGACCTCCGTCGCTAGCTCACGACCTCGATCGATTCCGTCCGGCGTGTAGTCGAGTTCGACCCCGCGTTCGACGCGGTCGAACAGTGCCGGCGCGATCGCTCGATATCCGAACGATGCGTACCGGTCGACCACCGACCGGATGTGGGGATTCACCCCGAAGATCTCCTGGATGATGACGACCGAGCCGGCCGCCTCCATCGGTTTCACCTCGTAGGCGGTGACGACATGCCCGTCATCAGCGGTCAACTGCGTCATCTCGAACCGGTTCCTCTCCGTGATGTTCGCACCGAACACCCGACGGGTGAGCAGCGTCCTCGACCAGACAGCATGTCATAACAGATCGACACGCCTGGGAGCCGGTCGTCCCGACGAAGGGCGGATCAGATGGTGTCGGTCAGCTGACCGGAGGCCGATGACGGCCGGTCGATTCACTCACTCCAGGAGAGCATGCCCTCGATGTTGCGAGGGATCTCGACCCACGTGCGACCTGGCTCGAGTTCGATCGGGTTGAGGTCGTTGACATTGTCGACGAGGGTGAGTGGATCGGTCGGCTCGAATCGCAGCCAGGACCCTGATCGGACGGTGCCGTCGGTGAACACGTAGACCGGGTTCGAGCCCAGGACTTGCGCATCCGGGTTGCCGTCGAAGGTGTTCGTGCCGTAGTCGGCCATCATCACGACGATGTTCTTCGACCACACCTGTTCGACCCCATCGCCGGTATCGGTGTTGTGGCCGATCCCGTTCTGCGACCGGAAATAGCCGTTGGTCTCTGGGTCGTAGCGCCAACGCGAGGTCGTGCCGTCGAGCTTGATCTGGATGTCGGTGGCAGCTTCACCCCTGATCACCTCACCCTCGCGGGTGTACCGGAACACCGGCGATGGAGGCTGGGCATCGTCGGGCGCGTGGCCCCACAGCACATCGGTGTTGGAGAACAGGTTGTTCGCGTCACTGCGACCCGGACGGCGGTAGTAGCCGCTGGTGCGCAGGGCACTGAGATTGATGAGATCAGAGTTCTCGATCGCCTTCGTGACCGCCGGATTGCCGCCGCTCCATGCAAACAACGGCCGATTCAGCGACAGGAGCAGGTTGATGTCCTGTGCGCGCCCCGACCGGATCGGACCGACCGGATCAGCCTCCTGCGAGTGGAACACCACCGCCAATCGGGTGGCATTGTCGTTGATGATCTCGTGAAACACGATGTCGGCGTCGTTCAGCCCCGCCTGAGGCAACACGCTCTGCGGGTAATTGGAGATCTTGACGACGAGCGCCGGCCGGTCGGGAATCTCGGAGGCGTCGGCGATCGGTTCACCCGTGAGCGGCATGCGCGGCACGTCGGGGATGGTCGTCGTGGTGACAGCGGGAACGGTGGTGGTCGTCGTGGTCGTGGTCGTCGTGGGACGGATCGTGGTGGTCGTGGAGGCCATGGTCGACGTCGACTCGGGCGACGCCACGTCGTCACCACCAGAACACGAGGCCCCGACCAGAGCGACGACAACGAGCAATCCCGTGGGCCAGGCAGCAGATCGATTCACAGTTCCCTCAGCAGTGCTATGCGCTCTTCGAGCGGTGGATGGGTGTTGAACCACCGGTGCGGGCCGGCCAGGTGACCTTCGTCGCCCACGCCGCTCATCGGCTGTTCGATCCACAAGTGTGCCGTAGCAGTGGACGCAGAATGCGTCACCGTGGTGTCTGCCTGCAGTTTCTCGAGCGCCGAGATGAGCCCCGGCGGATATCTGGTCATCTGGCAGGCGCTGACGTCGGCCAGCGTCTCACGCTGCCGGGAGATCGCCGCCCGCATCACCTTGGCGACCAGAGGGGCGAGAATCAGCAACGCGAATCCGATCGCCGCCATTGGATTGGCACGATCCGAGCGGTCGCCGGAACGCTGCACACGACCACCGTTCCACCACATGGTGCGGATCGCGATATCGCTGAGCAGGGCGATCGCGCCGACCATCGTGACGGCGAGCGTCGAGACGAGGATGTCGTAGTTGCGAATGTGGCTGAGTTCGTGGGCAACGACGCCTTCGAGTTCGACGCGGTTCATCTGGTCGAGCAGCCCGGTGGTGACGGCGATCGACGCATGCCGCGGATTTCGACCCGTGGCGAATGCGTTCGGTGCAGGATCGTCGACGATGTACACACCCGGCTTGGGCAATCCCGAGGCGATGCACAGGCCCTCGACGAGATTGTGCAGCCGCGCGTACTGATCGGGATCTGCCGGCCTGGCTCGGCTGACGGCCAGCGCGACGGCATCGGCCTTCCAGTAGCTCGCGAACGCGATCGCTGCGCCGATCGCCAGTGCGATGACGGTGGCGATCAGGCCGCCGCCGAATGCGAGCCCGAATGCGGCGCCGACGATACCGACGACCACCACAAAGCCCGCCACGAGCAGAGTACTGCGCCGTTTGTTCGATCGAATCAGTTCGTACATGTCGGGGGTCGTGACGAACGGAGCCGGCTCAGAACTCGACCGACGGGGTCGAGCGGGCGGCCTCGTCGGCCTCGAAGTACTCACGACGCTCGAACTTGAGCATCCTTGCGAAATACATCGTCGGGAACTGCTGGAGCTTGTTGTTGTAGCCCAACACGGAGTCGTTGTAGAACTGGCGGGCGTAGGCCACACGGCCCTCGGTCGCGGTGAGTTCCTCCTGGAGTGCCAGGAAGTTCTGGTTGGCCTTCAGATCGGGATACGCCTCACCGAGCGCGAACAGCTGACGCAAGGTGCCCGTCAGAGCGTTTTCGGCCTGTGCCTGCGCCGCCGGCGTGGAGGGGGCTGCCACCGCTGCGTTGCGAGCTCTGATGACGGCGTCGAGCGTCTCCTTTTCGTGGGCCGCATACCCCTTCACGGTCTCGACGAGGTTGGGGATCAGATCGAGCCGGCGCTTGAGCTGCACGTCGATCTGCGACCAGGCGTTCTCGATCTGATTCCGGCGGCGGATGAGCCCGTTGTACGCGCTGATCAGGTACGCGACGAGCGCGACCAGGACAATCAGCACGACGATGAAGAACCACATATCGACAGTCTACGTGGCAAGCCGTCGGTAGATGGCGACGTACTCGGCGGCGAGGCTCGACATGGCGAAGTCATCGGCACGTTGCATCCCCCGCTCGACCAGCGCCGCCGACAGCACCGAATCGCTCAGCACCCGCCGAAGTGCAGTACCCAATGCGTCGACGTCGCCGGGAGGCACGAGGACAGCATCGACACCATCGGTCGCGACATTGCGATACCCGTCGAGAGCGCTCGCCACCACGGGGGTGCCGGCAGCCATCGCCTCGATCAAGACCACCCCGAACGACTCCCCGTGCAACGACGGCGCGCAGAACACCGAAGCACCCCGCAGCCGTGCCAGCTTGTCGGCGTCATTGACTCGGCCGAGCCACTCGATACGGTCGTCGCCGCCGTACTCGATCCTCAGTCGATTCGTGTCGGGACCCTCGCCGGCCACCCAGCAGGCCACGTCGAGATCGGTGCGCCGCAGCGCTGCCAGCAAGATCCCGAGCCCCTTACGCTCCTCGTGGCGTCCGAGGAAGAAGATCGCCGGCCGTTCGTGGGGATGCGGCAGCGTCGATCTGATCTCGGTGGTCTCGACGCCGTTGAACAGCACCTCGTAGTCGCCGCCGAGATAGCCCTGGACCAGCGCCAGAGCATCCTTCGAGACGACCACTTTGTGATCGATCCGGTCCAGAAGACGCCGCAGAACAGGCGCCAGAGCGCGGTACATCCCTGAGCGGCCGGCCGCGTGGAACGTACCGACAGTCGGCGCCGTATGGAGTGTGACCGTGGTGATCGCCGGGCCCGGGGCGAGCGGTTCGTGTACGTGGATCACATCGAATGCCTCGTCGCGCAACACGCGCAACGTGCGCATCACCGCCGATGGGTCGGGAGCGAGCGGTGCGATCGAGCCGTTCGCCGCGGTGGGCAAGCTGTCACCCAAAGGCGTTACGAAGGATTCGGGAGGGGGCCCATCACACGGCCCGAGCACTCGCACTTCGTGGCCATCGCGGCGCAGCTCACGCGCCAGCCCCAACACCTGGGCTTGGACTCCACCCGGGATGGACAGGCTGTACGGGCACACCATGCCCACGCGCAAACTCACGGGCGAACCGTAACGCAGTGCGCGTCGACGAGCACCCGTCCGCCGATGTACCGAGCGGCCACTGGTGTCTCAGCGGACGCCGAGCACGCCGACCGGGCCGAACCGCCGGACGAGCTCGTCGGCTTCGAGCGGTTGGGACAACAGGTATCCCTGTCCGAGATCACATCCGTGACGGCGCAGCTCGCGCAGCTGGCCGGTCGTCTCGATCCCTTCGGCAACCGTTTGGAGGCTCAGGGAATCGGCCATCTGCAAAATCGCCCTCGTCAGGGTGTTGCCATTCGGATCATCTCCGAAATCAGCGATCGCTCCCCGATCGATCTTCAACAGGTCCACCGGATGACGTTGCAGGTGACTGAGCGAGCAGTATCCGGAGCCGAAGTCGTCGATGGCGAACCTGAAGCCCTCGGCCCGCAGTCGTTTGACGGTGTGGTCGGCACGATCTCCTTCATCGACCAGCACCGCCTCGGTGATCTCGAGCATGACCGTCCTGGGGTCGATGCGCCGTCGATCGACAGCCTCGATCACCCGCTCGACGAAATCGGGTTGACGTATCTGGACCGCCGACACGTTCATGCTCAAGTACAGCTCGGGACGCCACTTGGCAAGTTGCTCGAGGCCCTGCTCGAGCACCCAGTACCCCATCGGCACGATCAGCCCCGATCGCTCGGCGATCGGGATGAAGTCGCCGGCCGGAATGTCGCCGTGCTCGGGGTGGTGCCACCGGATGAGCGCCTCGGCGCCCGTCACCTGGCCGGTGCGAAGATCGACATACGGCATGAACACCAGACGGAGTTGGTCGTTCTCGAGCGCATCGCCCAGCTCACCCCGGTACTCGAGGTGCTTGGTGGCCACCAGTCGCATCGCCGGGTCGAAGATGCGGATCTGTCCCTTGCCCGCCCGCTTTGCTTCGTACATCGCAATATCGGCATCCCGCAGAACGCTCGTGGTGCTCATGCCAGGCGCGGCCACCGCAACGCCGACGCTGGCGAGCACAGCGACGTCGTACCCGGCGATCGACACCGGTTCTCGCAACGAGTCGAGCAGCCGCTCGGCCACGTCGATCGCTCGGTCGATGCCGCCGCGGTCCTCCAACAAGATGGCGAACTCGTCGCCACCGAGTCGTGCAGCGGTGTCGCCAGTACCGGCAGCCCGTCGGATCCGATCGGCCACCGTTTTGAGCAGCTGGTCGCCGACGCCATGACCGAGCGCATCATTGACCGATTTGAAGTCGTCGAGATCGACGAACAACACCACGACAGGGTCGGCCTGTGGGCGGGCGACCCGCAGCGCGTGATCCATGCGGTCGAGGAACAGCGCTCGGTTGGCGAGCCCAGTGAGTTCGTCGTGGAAGGCGCGATGGCTGAGCTGTCGTTCGAGGTTGCGCTGCTCGGTGACATCGCGGAATGTGGCGACGATCCCGTCGACCGCCGCACCGCCGACAAGGTTCGCAACGACCACGGTGGCCTTTCGGTGCTGCCCGTCGGCATGGAGTAGCGACGTGTCGAACTCGACGGTGCCTCCGTTGCCGAACTCGACCAGCCGTTCGAAATGGCGCTCGGCGGCCTCGCGTTCCTCGTCGACGATGACATCGACGAGGTGGCGCCCCATCCAGCTCTCGGGGTCGTATCCGAGTGTCGAGTGCAGCCCTGGGCTCGCGTAGCTGACGCGACCCGACGTGTCCGCGAGAATCACGACGTCACTGGAGTGTTCGACCATCGCTGCCAGACGGTCCCGTCCGCGTTGTTCGGTCAACAGGCGCACCTGATCGACGAGCCGCCACATACGTGCCAGAGCCAACACGATCACGATCACCGCCGCCAACGACACCACCACGAACGACGACACCGACGACAACCCGCTCGCGAGCATCAGAATCATCGCTCCGAGCGGAATCAACGCAGCGAACAGCAATCCGAAGATCTGTGACCAATGCACCCGGAACGAATCGCCGGCAGTGGCGCGCTCGCCTCCCATCGACGGAATCGTTGCCACCATGCCGATCAAGAGTGGACCGACCATGACGCTCGCGGCGACGACACCGCCAGGTGCGAGGTCATCCCTGAACGCAAGCCACCCGCTGACGACGTGCGCCGCGCCGAGGCTCAGGAAGCCCAACACCAGCAGTTCATAGGTTCTGCGGACCGGGTCGAGCCGGCCGACGCCGCGCAACACCACGAGGGCGAGCACCCCGTCCAGGAGCGGCAGAATCCAGATCCACGCCTCACGCGTGAGCGGCATCGAGCCGTCCTCGAAATACGGGCCGGTGACCGCAAGCCAGACCAGCGCCGTCACGGCGACGGAGTAGATGATCGGCTCGGATCCCGCCAGCAGATCCCGGGCGTTGCGACGCCCCGAGGCGATACCGATCGCAGCTACGAACAGCGAGGGATACGCGAGGACGGCAACCGCCTGCCCGCCGCCGGGGAACAACATCCCGGTGCTGCCGTACCACTCGTTCGCCTGTACGAGAGACGCTGCCGACAGGGTGCCGAGCCCCACCGCCAACAAGAACCAGGGGACCGGGCGCACCGGGCGGTGCACGGCCATCGCGATCGCGATCGCCAATGCGGCCAGGGCCGGAGCGGCCGCCACGAGCAGTTCGGACGAACGGGACGCAGACGCGCTCAGATACGCCGCAACCAGCCCTGCTCCGACGAGAGCAAGGCCCACGGGCGCGATCCAGGAGCGAGTCATCATGCTGTCATCGGCAGGCACCCCGCCCGGGTTGAGCAGGGATGGAACAGCTCGCACTCACTCGAAGCCCGGGTTGAGCAGGGATGGAACAGCTCGCGCTCACTCGAAGCCCGGGTCGGACGGCCAATTCGGTTGGAACAAGTGCCACTGATGTGGGGCACGCCTTATGAGGTGTTCGAGTTCGGTGGCGAGCGACTGACTGACCCGATGAACATCCGCTCGCAGTCCGGCCTCGGTGCGATGGGTGTCCAAGGGAGGACGAACCACGCCGAGATGGCCATCGGTGCGATCGGTGAAGTACACCGCGGTCGGCAGGATCGGTGCCCCCGTGCGGATCGACAGGGTCGCCGGGCCCGCCGGGATGGTGGTCGTCTCACCGAAGAACTCGACATCGACGCCGGTGCGTTGGATGTCCCGATCGCTGAGCAGACAGACGACATCGTTGCGTTTGAGCGCCGCCAACACCTCTCGCCCGGCGCTGGGCCCCAGCGACACGATCCGCATGCCCAACTTGTGGCGCAGGTCGACGAACCACTCGAAGAGTTCGGGCGGTTCGATCTCCTCGACGACCGCCGTGAGGCCGTGGCCGCGGTCAGCCAGCCAGCGGCCGGCCCACTCCCAACCACCGAGATGAGGCAGGGCCAAGATCACACCGTTCCCGCCTTCGAGGGCCTCGGTCACATGCTCGTAGCCTTCGACCCGCATCCCCCTCTCGACACTCTTCGACGACAGATATGGCAGGCGGAAGCTCTCCAACCAGTAACGCGTATAGGAGTCGAACGCGTCCTGTACCGCCCGTCGCAGCCGAAGGCCGCCGATCGTCGGGTCGGCGCGACGGAGATGACGCTCGATCATTGCCCGCCGTTCAGGACTGGCGAAGCTGGCCCCGAAGCCGATCGCCGGCACCAGGCCCTGTGCAGCAAAGCCCGGCAGACCTCGAGCGGCCAGGGCCGCCATTCGATATCCGCCGAACGTGGCGGCCTCCGTGAGGTCGAGCCTGCGGCGTTGTGGACTCATCGCGTCGGCGCCACGTGGTGTCATTCCTTTCGGCGGGGCACCCGTTGATGCAACGGCACACGAGTGCTGCGACGGGCCGTGCGGGCTCCCCGGCGCGACTGGCGGCGCTCGCGGCGCAGATCGATACGGGCCTGGGTGACCGGCGCGACCGCAGCCTGCTTCCACACCTTCACGAAGCGCTGTACCGCTGTGATCGAGATCAGTACGAGCATGCCCCACAGGATCCACACGAGCGCGCCGTCGACCCAGGGCTCGATGAGCAGACCGATGCACAGCACCACGATTCGCTCGGCGCGCTCCATCAGCCCGCCCTTCGCGTCGAGTCCGAGAGATTCGGCCTTGGCGCGCTGGTACGAGATGATCGACGACACAGCCGAAACGGCGAACGGCAGCACTGCGAGCCGGGGGTCCTCGGTTTCGGCAAAGTAGTACGCAATACCACCGAAGAGCAGGGCGTCGGTGATCCGATCGACCGTGGAGTCGAAGAAGGCACCGCGCTGACTGGATGTGTTCGAGGCCTTCGCCAGCGCGCCGTCGAGGAGATCGGGGAGGGCCGCGGCGATCACGAGGATCAAGCCCAACGTCAGGTGCCCTGAACCGACAGCGACCGCTGCCGCGGCGCCGACGGCCAACCCGACGATCGTCAGGTGGTCCGGGGTCATCTTGGTCTTGCGGAGGGCAGCGCCGATCGGCTTGACCGCGGCGTCGACCGGGGCCCTGAATTTTCCGTCGAACATCAGTTGCCCGTTCTCGAGGGTTCGGGCGCGGCGGACCACTTCTCAGGGTTGTCCTCGACCAGATGCTCGACCACGCGACCATCCACGGCGTCGACGAGCACGAGTCCACGACGCTGCGGAGGTTCCTCGGTCGAATAGCACAACACGCGCCATGTGGGCCGGCTTCGCAGGCCGTGCCACACCTGCTGTGCCGAGGCATGGCCGACCGGAAATCCGATCGCCTGTTGCGCTTCGACCAGCGCCTGCTTCTCGTCGACATGCATGCGCCACCCGGATGTGATGCAGAGCAGGCCCATCGCGCCCAACGCGAGCGCGGCCCACCCGAATCCGTCGTTCACCAGGGGCGATGAATCGCTGACCGTCACGAACAAGACCAGGCAGATCACGGCCAACACCAGATAGATCGCACCGGGAATTCGGCGACGCGAGTTGTCGGGGAACTGGTACGCGCCAACGAAACCCTCGGGATTGAGGTCGGCGGGCAGTTCGTCACGCAGGTCGTCGGACTCGACGGAATCGGGGACGTTCATGATGATCCAGCCTAGTCTCGGGCGTCCGGCAAACGCCCGTGCGTGACGGCCGGTACCCGACCGCCCCTCGATTGACCGACTACGACGACGAATCCGGCCACGACGCGCGCACCTTTGCCGCCGTGTCGACGAGCGGCTCCGGCAAGGTTCGCGCATTCGCGATCGCGGTCATGAAGTTGCTGTCACCGATCCATCGCGGCACGACGTGCACGTGGAGATGATCGCTGACCGAGCCACCTGCTGCCCTCCCGAGGTTGACGCCGACATTGACGCCGTCAGGCGAATACGCCGACGTCACGGCTCGCACACCGTCCGTCACCGTGCCCCACAGTTCGGACGTCTCCGGGCCGTCGAGGTCTTCGAGCCTGACGACTTCCCGATAGGGCAGGACCAGCAGGTGACCGGTGCCGTACGGGAACGCATTGAGGATCACGAAGCAGTGTCGTCCCCGGTGGACGATGTTGGCCTCGAGGTCGGACAGCCCCGACTGGAGGATCCGCGTGAACACGCTCCCCTCCGGGCTGCCGTGGTCATCGTGTGGTTCGGTTCCCAGCGAACTGACATAGCTCGACCGCCACCCGTTCCAGAGTCGATCCAACATGACGGTCAGGCCGTGAGTGCCCGGTTCGTGCCGGCGGTGACCTCGTCGGTGAACCGCTCGACGAAGACGCCGACGTCGACCCCCCGTTCGACCTCGCCGCCACGAGGGTTCACCCCGACGGTGCCGGCGGCGACGTCGTCGTCGCCCACGACGAGGATGTAGGGCAACTTGTCGAGCTTCGACGATCTGATCCGCTTGCCGAGCGCGTCACCGGCGCCGATCATGTCGACGCGGGCGCCCGCATGTGCAAGGCGGTCGACCACGCTGTGTGCGTACTCCTCGTGGGCGGAAGCGACCGGCAGCACTCTCACTTGGAGCGGTGCCAACCAGGTCGGGAAGTTTCCTGCGTAGTGCTCGAGCAGCACACCGAAGAAACGCTCGATCGAACCGAACAGTGCGCGGTGCAGCATGATCGGCCGATGCCGGTCGTTGTCGGCGCCGACGTACTCGAGATCGAACCGCTCGGGCAGCTGGAAATCAGCCTGGATCGTGGAGAGCTGCCACGATCGCCCGATCGCATCGCGCACGTCGATGTCGATCTTGGGGCCGTAAAAAGCTGCGTCTCCCTCTTTCACCTGATACTCGAGCCCATGATGGTCGAGCGCCTCGCGCAACGCCTCGGTCGCCCGCGCCCAGATCTCGTCGGTGCCGACGTACTTGTCGGGATCCTTCGTCGACAGGTTGAACGTGAAGTCCTCGAACCCGAAGGCGCGCAGCACCGACAACACGAAGTCGAGCAACGATGCAATCTCGCCGGCGAGTTGTTCTTGGGTGCAGTAGATGTGGCTGTCGTCCTGCGTGAAGCCACGAATTCGGAGCAGACCGTGCAGCGTGCCTGCCCGCTCGTACCGGTAGACGTTGCCGAGTTCGAACAGTCGCAACGGCAACTCGCGGTAGCTCCGCTGCCGGCTCTTGAAGATCAGGCAGTGCATCGGACAGTTCATCGGCTTCATGTAGTACGTGCCGTTGTCCATCTCCATCGGCGGGTACATACCCTCGGCGTACCAGGCGAGGTGACCCGAGGTCTCGAACAACTTTCCGTTCGCGAGGTGAGGCGTGAACACGAACTCATAGCCACCTTGTTCGTGGCGCGAACGGCTGTAGTCCTCCATGAGCTTGCGCACCGTCGCACCCTTGGGGTGCCAGACGGCCAGACCACCGCCCAACTCGTGGGGGAAGCTCAACAGGTCGAGTTCGGTCGCCAACTTGCGGTGGTCGCGCTTGGCTGCCTCTTCGAGCTGATGAAGATGATCCGCGAGGGCCTGCTTGGACTCCCATGCGGTGCCGTAGATGCGCTGCAACATCGGGCCCTTCTCGTTGCCGCGCCAGTAGGCGCCCGACACCCGCTGCAGCTTGAAGTGGCCGAGCCGGCCGGTACTGGGCACATGCGGGCCGACGCACATGTCGACGAACGTGTCGGTGTTGCGATATGCACTGATGACACCGCCGTCGGCGATCTCGGCCGCGTCCTCCGAGTCGGCCTCGGCCGCCTCGACACGCTCGATGATCTCGATCTTGTACGGCTGATCGGCGAACAGCTGCTTGGCGTCACCCATCGACATCTCCGACCTCACGAATGGCTGATCGGCCTGCATGATCGATCGCATCTCGGCCTCGATGGCTTCGAGGTCGTCGTCGTTGAACGTCTTGCCGTCGGGAAGCTCGAAGTCGTAGTAGAAGCCATGCTCGATCGCCGGTCCGATCGAGAACTTCGCCCCCGGGAACAGCCGTGTCACCGCCTGTGCCATCACGTGCGCAGTCGAATGGCGCAGGACGTGTCGACCCTCTTGGGTGTCCTCGGTGATGATCGCCACCGTGCTACCGCCGGGGAGCGCGCGGGTCAGATCGGTCTCTGCCCCGTCGACATACGCAGCGACTGCGGCCTTGGCGAGTCGCTTGCCGATCGAGCTGGCCAGATCGAGAGCGGTCGCGCCCTCTGGCAGCTCGCGCTCGGATCCGTCCGGGAGAGAGATGGTGATGTTCGACATGACCTCGAAAAGTCTACGAGGCCGGACCCGCCATTCCCGGGAGCGTTTGCTGCGTGGTGGTCAGCCGACCCCGACGAGCGAGCGCTCACCGGTGGTGTCGCTCTCGTCGGTGACATTCGCCACCTTCGACGGCTCGGGAGTCTCGGTGTCGGCCTGCCCGGCGTACACGTCCCGATACGTCTGGCCGGTCATCTCGCGAATCTCGAACATCACCTCGTCCATCATCGAGCGCCACGCGAGATGATCGGACCCTCGCCCCGCATATCGCTGCGGACGGATCGGCCGGCCGATCGTGATCGTGCACTGCTTGCGCAGCTTGGGCACCTTTGCGTCGCACGGTTGGATGATGTCGGTACCGACGATGCCAACCGGGAAGATCGGGCACCCGATCTTCATCGCGAGCCGGGCAGCACCGGTGCGGCCCTTGTAGAGAGTTCCGTCGCGGCTACGGGTGCCCTCGGGAAAGATGCCGAACAACTCGCCCCGGCACAACACCTGTTCGGCGGCATCGAGCGCCGCCTGGCTCTTGCTGCCACCGGAACGGTCGATCGGGATCATGCCCAGTGCAGGGAACAAGAACTTGGTCTTCCATGAATCCATGTACTCGGCCTTGCCCACGAAGCTGATGTTGCGCGGGACCGTGAGCATCAGGAACGCCGAATCGAGGAAGCTGATGTGATTCGGGCACAAGATCGCAGGACCGTCGGCGGGTAGACGCTCGTAGCCGACCGTGTCGATCGTCCACAGCCTGGAGGCGACAGGACCGAGGATCGAGCGCGTGCGAGCCTGCAGCTTGTTCGCTCCGGGCGCATCGCTCATGCCCCGCACAATAGGGCATCCAGATTGCGAATCACGATGACGAACATTGATTTCGTGTGAACGGTTCGTGCTGATCGGGCCCGCTTCGGGCCGTCGGCAGTGAGGCCCGCGCCAAACCTGGGGTGTCAGAGACGGACGCCGAGCAACTCAGCGGCGGCGCGTGTGCACACGCCCTCACCGGCCGCACGGTCGATCGCCGCGACGGCCCCTGGTGAATCGAGGTCGTCGTCCAGACGTTCGCGGACCTCGTCGAGCAGGTCACCGGTCAGACCCTCGGCGCTCGCCCGCCACGACATGAGACGCTGCGTATTGCGATCCATCAACCCGTCGTCCCATTCCCACTCGGTGCGGTAGTGGTGTTCGATCAGGCCGAGCCGGATCGCCATCGGGTCGTACTCGGTACGAAGTCGGTCGACGAACACGAGGTTGCCCAGGCTCTTCGACATCTTCTTGCCGTCCATGCTGATCAACGCGGTGTGCATCCAATGCTTGACGAACAGCTCGCCGGTCGCCGCTTCGGACTGGGCCCGCTCACACTCGTGGTGGGGGAAGATCAAGTCGGCGCCGCCACCGTGCAGATCGATCGTGGTGCCGAGTTCGCGCAGCGCCAGCGCGCTGCATTCGATGTGCCAGCCCGGTCGACCGGCTCCCCACATGGTGTCCCAGGACGGCTCGTCGGAGGCCGACGGGTGCCAGAGCACGAAGTCGAGCGGGTGCCGCTTGTTGGCATCGTCGATCTGACCACCGCGCTGGCGCGCCAAGTCGATCATCTCGGCCTCGGAGTAGTGGCTGATCGAACCGAAAGTCTCCGACTTCGATACGTCGAAGTACACAGATCCACCGGCCTGGTAGGCGTAGCCGCGGTCGAGCACCATGCCGATGAACCCCCGAATATCGGGGATCGCCGACGAGGCCCGCGGGGTCGACGCCACCGGGAGCGCATTGAGCGCGACCATGTCGCGCTCGAATCGGGCCTCCTCGGCGGCGGCCAGATCGAGATAATGCACGCCGAGTTCGCGAGCCTTCGCAAACAGCGGATCGTCTACGTCGGTGACATTGCGAACACACTGAACGGTGTGTCCCTTGTCGATCAGGTGGCGCTGCAGGATGTCGTAGGAGATGAACGTCGCCGCGTGCCCGAGGTGCGTGGCGTCATACGGCGTGATACCGCAGGTGTACATCAAGACGTGATCGTCCGGTTCGAACGGGACGACCTGAGCGCGGGCGGTGTCGTAGAGCTGCAGGGTGGTCATGCCCCGGGTTCAACCGCACGCGGGTCTCGTTTGATTCCCGTGAGCTTCGGGGCGACCCGAGTCTTGTAGCGGACGTTCAGCTGCAACATCACCGCCGTGAATGCCTCGATCGCCATGGCGTTGGACAGCTCACCGGCATCGAGCGGGCGGCAACCGGGGAATCTCGCGATGATGTCGCTCACCTGCTCGACAGCGGAGGGGTCGTCGCCGCAGATCAGCACGTCGGAGTCGATCGGCTCACCGATCATGCCGAGCTCTTTGGCGGGCAGATGGTGGAACGCGGCGACGACATGGCTCTCGGGCGCGGCGGCCTGGACATGGGCGGCCACACTGCCTCGTGGCGGAATCAACGGCTCGAACTCGCCGCCCGCTCTGATCAGCGCATTGGCCATGCTGATCACCACCTTGCCGGCGAGAGCGGCTGACAGCTCGTGCGCCATTCCTGCCGCCGAGTCCCACGGCGTGGCGATCACGATCAGCTCGCAGTCGGCCGCCGCGGCGTTGTCGCCCCAGCCCAGCAACTCGGCGATCGTCGGGTACCGCTCGACGAGGTCGTCGCGGATCTCCTTCGCCCGGCTCTCCGACCGCGAGCCCAAGACGGTTTCGTAACCGACGCTCGCAAGCCGAGCGGCCAATCCAGTGCCTGCGGGTCCTGTTCCTCCAATGATCCCAATACGCATGAACAGAGCCTTGCACATGCCGCTGCCACCGCCCCAGGCCGCTGTAACACGCGCGTGACCCCACGGGGCGACTACGTTCCCCTCATGGCTTTGCTCGAGGGTAAGAAGATCGTCGTCACCGGCGTCCTGACCGATGCTTCACTCGCGTTCGGGGTGGCGAAGATCGCCCTCGACGAGGGGGCAGAGATCGTCCTGACCGGGGCTGGGAGGGCATTGAGCCTCACGAAGCGCACGGCCCGCAAGCTGGGTGACGGCATCGACGTGTTCGAACTCGACGTCACCGTTCCCGAGCAGGTGCAAGCGACTCGTGAAGCAGTGGCGGCAAAATGGGGCCGCGTCGACGGTGTCCTCCACGCGATCGGTTTCGCTCCGGCATCGTGCCTCGGCGACAACTTCTTCGACGCCCCATGGGACGACGTCGCGACAGCGATGCACATCTCCACGTACTCGCTCAAGACGCTCGCTGACGCGTTCGCGCCGTTGATGGACAACGGGGGCTCGTTCGTCGGGCTCGACTTCGACAACCAGCAGGCCTGGCCGGCCTACAACTGGATGGGCGTCGCGAAGTCGGCACTCCAGAGCCTGTCGCGGTACATGGCGCGCGAGTTGGGGCCGCGTCAGATCCGCTGCAATCTCGTCGCCGCCGGACCGATCAAGACGATGGCTGCCAAGTCGATCCCCGGCTTCCAGTTGTTCGAGGACACATGGGACGGTCGGGCCCCACTCGGATGGGACGTCCACAACTCCGAACCGGTGGCACGGGCGTGCGTCGCCTTGCTGAGCGATTGGTTCCCCGCGACAACCGGTGAGATCATCCATGTCGACGGCGGCTATCACGCCGTCGGGGCATGATCTGACGCTGCCTGCAAACTGCGATCGCCACCCGGGCGCGTCGACACGGGTTCGTACTGTTCGACGGCACGAACACTGCCGGCGGATGGTCCTCCATGCTCAGCCCGACGTCCAATACGATCGGAGGATCGGTCACGACGTCATCTACGAGGGGGAACGCGACATGAACGACGACTTGCGCATCGGAACCGCCGAGGCGATCGGCACCGCTGTCCTGGTGATCGGTGGACCCGGCACGGCGATCTTCGCGACCGGCGGGTTCAACGAAGGATTGAACGTCGGCATCTTGGGAGTCTCGCTCGCGTTCGGCCTGAGCCTGCTGTGTATGGCCTATCTCATCGGTCGGATCTCGGGGTGTCACATCAACCCCGCCGTCACGATCGGCATGATCGCCACCCGCAAACTCGAGGCGGCGAAGTCGGCCCCCTACTTCGTCGGACAGTTCATCGGAGGCATCGCCGGGGCGGGCGTCATCGCCCTCATCCTGGGCGGCACCGAGGGCTACCTGGGCCGGGCCCAGGACGCCGGGTTCGCGTCCAATGGCTACGGACCCCACTCCCCCGCTGGATTCGACCTGCTGTCGGTGGCCATCATCGAGATCATCGTGACCGCCGCCTTCGTCCTGATCGTGCTCGGGACGACCGACGACAAGGGTGTCCCGAACGGCTTCGGCCCCATCGCTGCCGGGCTCGGACTGGCTCTCGTCCACCTGATCTCGATCCCGGTGTCGAACACGTCGGTCAACCCGGCACGCTCGTTGGCGACTGCGGTGTTCCAAGGCGACTGGGCACTCGGGCAGGTGTGGGCCTTTGTCGTGTTCCCAGCAATCGGAGCGTTGCTGGCGGGCGCGGCATGGCTGGTCGTCGGAACACATTCCACCCGCGCATCCTGATCACCCGTCAACGTCCCGAGCGGCCCGTCCAAGAGCGCCGGCCGACCGATACACCGAACTGCACGGGCACCCGCGGTCACGGTCGATAGCGTCGAAACCGTGAATCGCCTTGCTCGAGAGACCTCCCCGTATCTCCGACAGCACCGCGACAACCCCGTCGATTGGTATCCGTGGGGAACCGAGGCGTTCGAGGCAGCCCGCGAGCGGGACGTGCCGATCCTGTTGTCGGTGGGATACTCGGCGTGCCATTGGTGCCATGTCATGGCACACGAGTCGTTCGAGGACATCGAGGTCGCCAGCTCACTGAACGACAAATTCGTCTGCGTCAAGGTCGACCGCGAGGAGCGCCCGGACGTCGACGCCATCTACATGGACGCCGTTCAGGCGTTGACCGGCCGCGGCGGATGGCCGATGACCGTCGTCATCGACGCCGACGGCCGACCCCTGTGGGGCGGCACCTATTTCCCGAAGGCGAACCTGCTCGCGGTGATCGACGCAATCGACGATGTGTGGAGAAATCGACGGCACGATCTCGAGAACAACGCCACCGCGCTCGTCAGCGCGATCGACAAATCCGCCCACACGATCCCCCGGGACGACGTGCCCGGGCTCGAAACCGTCAACGCCGCGCTCGTCCGGATCGCCGGGGCCTTCGATCGAGAGTGGGGAGGGTTCGGCAGGACTCCGAAGTTCCCGTCCACCCACCATCTCGAACTCGCGCTCAGAGCATTCATGACATCGTCGTCGCCCGACGCACGGCAGGTGGTCACGACATCGCTCGACGCGATGGCCTCGGGGGGCATGTACGACCACATCGGCGGCGGGTTCGCCCGGTACTCGGTCGATCGGGAGTGGCTCGTGCCGCACTTCGAGAAGATGCTGTACGACCAGGCGCTGCTGGTGCGCGTGTACCGCCAGGCGTACTCGGTGCTCGGGCACCCCCACTATCGCCAAGTCGTGGAAGAGACGATCAGCTACGTGCTGCGCGAGCTTCGTCATCCGGATGGCGGCTTCTATTCCGCCGAGGACGCCGATTCGCCCGACGAAAGCGGCCACGGCGTCGAAGGCCTCTACTACACCTGGACCGACACCGAAGCCAGAGCGGCGCTCGCCGGAACCGACGCGAAGGCAATACGAGCGACGCTCGACTGGTTCGACATCACCCGGCAC
>JAHEDX010000055.1 GCA_024641005.1 Acidimicrobiaceae bacterium | reverse complement strand
ACCAACGATGCGTCTCGTCGACGCATCGACCGCCAGTTGGAGGTGTACGGCGGGCTCGGCACCGGTGACGGCGACGTGGGCCGAGCTGCCGGCCTGTTCGAGCTGGCAGCATCGAAGCCGCTTTCACTGTTGGAGGAGGTCGCCAAGATCGAACACGGGATGGCGCGCCACATCCTCAAGTTGCGCGGCCTGGTCCTGCGTTATGTCAAGGCGCTCCTGGCGCTGCTCACGACGGCAGCGGCCGTGTATGCGGGCGACGCAATCGTCGCCGGGCTCGACAAGGGCCACGACATGACGGTGGCCGGTGGCGTCTGGCTGGCAGCGATCGTGTTGGTATGGGCCCCGCTCGTGGTGCTGGCGGTGACGTCTCCGATTCGCTGGATCGAGCATTTGATGCGTGACGACGGCGCCCCGTCGACAGCGGTGGCAGACGATCCGGAGCTGACGTTCATCGAGCGGGTGTCGCTGAGGATCGCAGCGGTCGGCTGGTCGAGCGCGGTGATCGCGATGTTGGTCTCGCTGGCCGACGATTCGACGACGACGGGCACCCGCACGACGGGAGCGATCCTGCTGTCCGTTTCGGTCCTCGCCGTGGTCGCAGCCGCGTTCACCGGCCGCTTCCGAACGCTCGCGACGATCAGAACCTGACCGGCGACGATGTCGCCGACGTCTCGGCCGATGTTCCGGTATTCAGTCGTGCCGGTACATCAGGTCGGTCGACATTCGCCCGGCGGACCGTCCCTTCGTCTCGTACCTCGTCACGGGCCTCCAGTCGGGCCGACCGATCACTCCGCCGACCAGATCGGCCCGCCCCGAACAGACCTGTTGGACCTGGCTGACGTACTCGTCGATGTCGGTCGCGACGTGCAGCGTCCCGCCCGGCACCAACAGCGAAACGAACCGATCGAGGTTCGCCTCGCTCACGATCCGACGGTGGCGGTGCCGCATCTTCGGCCACGGATCGGGAAAGTAGATCCTGATGCCGGCCAGCGACGCCGGGGCCAGGCGGCGCATGAACACCAACGCATCACCGTGCACGAGGCGGGCGTTGTGCAGGCCCGAGGATTCGATGCGCGCCAGTGACGATGCGATCCCCGGGGTGTGCACATCCGCACCGATCACATCGATCGAGGGCTCGGCTGCGGCCATCGTGGTGAACGACTCACCCAGCCCGATACCGATCTCGAGCACGAGGGGAGCTGCTCGGCCGAACATCTCCGATGCGTCGATCGGTTCGCCCTGTTCGTCGACGCACCAGATCGGGGCCAGCCGGTCGAACAGCTCGGCACGTGCCCGTGTCAGCTGCCGACGCCGGGGCTTGAACGTGCGAAAGGCCGGGGACCCCTCCCGATCGCCCACGGTCGGGTGCTCTCGAATCCGTCGATCAGGTGCCGACGCCGGCGTCACGGCGCCTACTCGCCGTACTCGTGTTCGAGCGCCGGATACACGCCGGCCTCGACGTCTTCGCGGTAGGCGATCGCTGCCTCGAGCAGCGTCTGCGCGATGTTGGCGTACTGCTTGACGAACTTGGGGATGCGACCGCGCGTGAAGCCGGCCCAGTCACTCCACACCAGCAGTTGCCCATCACAATTGGGTCCGGCTCCGACTGAGATCGTCGGGATCGCGAGGTCGGCGGTGACCTGACCGGCGATCGCCGAGGGCACCATCTCCATCACGACCGCGAACGCGCCGGCGTCCTCGACCGCGTGAGCATCGGCCAGCAGTTGCTCGGCAGCCTCACCGCGGCCTTGGATGATGTGACCCCCGAGCCCATGCTCGCTCTGGGGGGTGAACCCGATGTGAGCCATCACGGGGATGCCGGCGCGCACGATGCGCTTGATCTGCTTCGCGCTGCGCACGCCGCCCTCCAGCTTGACCGCGTGCGCACCGGTCTCCTTCATGAACCGGATCGCGGAAGCGAGCGCCTCGTCGGGGCCGTTCTCGTACGAGCCGAACGGGAGATCCGCGACCACCAGGGCACGGCTGACGGCGCGCACGACCGCACGGGTCAACGGGATCAACTCGTCGAGTGTGACGGGGATCGTGGTGTCGTACCCGAACACCGTGTTTCCGGCGGAGTCGCCGACCAGCAGGAAGTCGATGCCGGCTTCGTCGAAGATCGAGGCCGACAAGAAGTCGTAGCTGGTGAGCCCGGTGATCTTGATGCCCTGCTCTTTCGCGCGTTGGAAGTGGCGTGTGCGGACCCGTTTGAGTGCCGGGTCGCTGGTCGCGCCGCCATATGGTCGCTGCTCGTCAGTCACGGTGCCACCGTAGACGCCGAGGTCGGGGCCGTGAAACCGACCGGTCAGAGTTCGGAACGCTCACCGCTCTCCCATTGTTCGCGCAGCTCGAACTTCTGGATCCTGCCCGATCCCGTGACGAGTCGGCGGCGGACGAAGGGGTGAGACCGGTCAGATGGCGTCGTGACCGCGCTGAATGCCACGATGGGGTGGCCGATCGACGAAGGCGTCGATCGGTTCAGTTCCCCCCGACACCTGCACCACCTGGAGCCAACATGTTCGACACCTCGAAGCTCGGCCCGATGTACGAAGACTTCAGCGTCGGCGCCACCCTGCCGCCGCTGCCCTCGATCACGTTGACCGAGGCCGACAACGCGATCTACCGGGCGATCACCGGAGATCAGCACCTGATGGTCGCCGACGCCAACGCCTACCGCGCGGCGAGCGGCAGCAGCGGCATGCTCGCCAATCCGGGGCTCGTGCTGCAGTACTCGATCGGTCAGACCACGATGGCCACACGTCAAGCGATCGCCAATCTCTACTACCGGTCGGTGCGGGTGCTGCGCCCCGTCGAGGTCGGCCAGACGCTGTCGACGGTCACCACCGTGCTCGGGCTCAAGGACTCCGCCCCGAAGGGCGACCAGTTCCGCGGCAAAGTGTGGCTGGGCATCCTCACGAGCAGCGAGGACGGTCCGGTCGTCGAATACGAGCGGTGTGCGCTCGTACGTGGCCGCGGACCCGGTCAACCCGGTCACGACGACGCCATCCCCGGCCCGTCCGATCCCAGCCCGTTGGGTGATCTCGCCGGTCTGCTGCCGGCGTGGAACCTCTCCGACCTTCCCGTGAACGACTGGCCGGTCGACGATCGTCGCGTCGACCCGTTGCGCGACCATGTCGACCTGGCAGCACCACTCGCTCGACTCACGTTCAATCAGGCAGCCGTACATCGCGACGTCACGTTGACGGCCAACGGTCGTAGATTGGTCTACGGCGGTCACGTGCAAGGGCTCGCCCAGGGCTCGCTCACCCGCATGTTGCCCGGGCTCGCCACGATCGTGGCCTGGGACGGTTGCGACCACATCGGACCGGCCTACGAGGGCGACCTGATCGAGTTCCACCACACCCCACTCGAGCGCATCGCTGCCGGATCGGGCCGACTCACGCGATTCGAGGTGATCGGAACGAAGATCGCGGACGGTCTCGAGGGTGTCGTTGCCGAGCCGATCGACATCCTGCGCTGGACACCCGTCGTCTGGGCACCGTAGAGCCGGTCGCGACCTGTCGCGGCCACCGGTCCTGCACCGGCCGTGACTCAGCCGGAAGGTGGCCTCCAGAAGGCCGCCGGCAGCGCGTCAGCCCCGAGGCCGCCCGCACCGGCGGCGACCAGCAGGCCGGAAGCGCCGATCAGTTCGTCATCGATACCCAGGGCGTGATCGAGCGACCACCGGCCGGGGCCGACGGTGCCGATCGCGACACCGCAGAACAACAGCGTCATCACATACTCCCATCCCTCCCCCGGTCGGAAGATGAAGAAGCCGTTCGTCCGGTGGTTGATCATCCAGGCCACCGTCATCGTGCCGACCACACCGGCGCCGCCGAAAGGTGTCAGCAGGCCCAGCGCCAGGAACGCGCCCGCGCCGACCTCGGTCAGGCTCGCCAACCAGGCCTGCATCGTCGGGCTGCCTCATGCCGAGCGACGCGAACCACCGGGACACGCGGGGATCCTGCCGCCCCCGATGATGCGATTGATGCCGTGGGCGAGCATCACGGCGCCGACGACACACCGGAACACCATCAGCACCAGGCCGATCGCGTTCTGATCCGTCATCACGTCTCCTCGCCACGGGTTCGTGGCGGCCACCGACAGGTTCCCACCTCTGCCGACTCACTCTGCCATGCCGATGTCCAACCGCACGGTTTCGGCCGCGCTGGGTGCATACCGAACCGGCGACGCCCGGTCTCGACACCGGCACGGTCGGAATTTCGGGAACTGCAGCCCCGTGTGCGACGTCAAAGCAGTGCAGCGTTCGTAAGGTTGACGGGGACGACGAGAATGGTGGCGCGATGACGAGCGGGACGAGCAGATGGCAGCGGACTGGCACAGCGCTGATCGCTGCCGCGTTGCTGCTCTCCGGATGTTGGGGCGGCGGCGACGACGAGTCGCCGGCGAGCACCACCGGCCCCGGCCCGACTGCCGACGCCGGACCGATCGTGTCGGTCCAGGGCGCGACCCCGTCGGACCGGGCGCCGTCCGCTGGGCTCGGGCTTCGGCTCAGCGAGGGTTCCGCGTCCCGCACCCCGGGTGATGCCGTCGAACTCGTCGATGGCGACACGCTCACCGATGCCGAGATCTCCGCGATCTTCGACCGGCTGCCCGATTGGGTCATCCCAGGCACCGATCAGCAGGAGTTCAACCTGCCGCCGCAAACCCTGCGTCCCCCCCTCGTCGGGGACACGATCACCACCCCGTTCCCGCCCGAGTCGACCGGCGGCGCGCCCGACACGCCCGCCTCCGGTTCCCTGCACGTGCTGCGCTACCAGCCGGAGGGGCCCGTCGAGATCGCCCCGTTCATCAGCATCACCTTCGACCAGCCGATGGTGCCGCTCGCGACGCTCGAGCAGCTCGACGCCACCGACGTCCCCGCCCAAGTGACCCCCGCGATCGACGGGCGCTGGCGGTGGATCGGCACGCGCACGCTGCGCTTCGAACTCGTGCCCGGCGAACTCGATCGGCTGCCGGCGTCGACCAGTTATCGCGTCGTGGTTCCCGCCGGCACGACGGCGGCCAGTGGAGCAACGCTGGGCGAAGAGGTGTCGTGGACGTTCACCACTCCGACGCCGTCGATCACCCAGTTCGTCGGCGAATCCGAGAGCCTGCCGCTGACGCCCGTGTTCGTGGCCGTGTTCGATCAGCGAGTCGATCCCCAAGCGGTGCTCGACACGATCTCGCTCACCGCCGAGGGCACCGCCCGGCCGATCCGCTTGGCGACCCGGTCCGAGATCGATGCCGACGAGGCCGCCCGGCAGACGATCGACGCTGCACTCGATGCCCGCGCCGTCGCATTCCGACCGGTGAACCCGCTTCCCGCCGATACCGACCTCAAGGTCATCGTCGGACCAGGCACACCGTCAGCAGAAGGCCCACTCACCTCGAACACCGCCGACACCCACCGGGCTCGCACGTTCGGGGCGTTCCGCGTGACCGACACCTCGTGCGACCAAGGCAGCGGGTGCACCCCGGGCGTCCCGTTCAGCATCCAGTTCAGCAATCCGCTCGACCCGGACACGTTCACCGCCTCGCAGTTGTCGGTGTCGCCCGCGATCCCCGGCATGCGAATCGACGTAGCGGGCAGCAACATCGCTGTCAGCGGGGCGACCGTGGGGTTCACCACCTACACCGTTCGCCTGTCCGGTCGTCTGCAAGATGTCTTCGGGCAAACGCTGGGTGATGATCAGACGGTCGAGTTCGAGGTCGGCTCGGCACCGCCCGAGCTCCGCGGGTTCGACCGTCAGTGGATCACGACCGATCCCACGGCCGAGAGTCCCATGGTGTCGGTGTCCAGCATCAACCACTCGTCGGTCCACGTGGAGGCATGGGCGGTCACCCCGGTCGACCTCGCCGCGTTCCGCGACTATGTCGATCGTCAATGGTCCGACGCAGCGGCCCCGGTGCCCGATTGGCCGGTCGTCTACGACGAGGTCATCGAGATCGACGCCCCGCGAGATCAGTGGACCGAGACCGTGATCGACCTGAAGTCGGCGTTCAACCAGACCGACTCGCAGCTCGTCGTACGCGTCGAGCCCACCACGTCGTTCGCCACCACCGACGACGACTATTGGCGCAATCGTCCGACCGTCGCCTGGGTGCAGAGCACGACGCTGGCAGTCGATGCGTTCGTCGACAACAACCACCTCCTGGTCTGGACCACCGACATGGTCACCGGCAAACCGATCACGGGTGTGCCGGTCGAGCTGATCGGTGACGGGAGGATCGCCACCACCGCCGAGGGCGGCGTCGCCGAACTCGAGCTCGGCAGCGACGGCGTGCTGGGGTTGTGGGCCCACAGCGGCAACCACACCGCGTTCCTGCCCTCCGACTGGTGGGAGGGGTGGCACACGCAGCCGAGTAGCGACGACGGCCGCTGGTACGTGTTCGACGATCGGGGTATCTACCGTCCGGGCGAAACGGCTCGCATCACCGGTTGGGTCAGGCGCTTCGCGCGATCCGAGGATGCACAGCTCGCGCTCTACGGCGACGGCGTCTCGGTGGCATACCAGGCATGGGATCCGCAGGGCAACGAGATCGGCGCCGGCACGGTCGACCTCAACGCACTCGGCGGGTTCAACCTCATGATCGACATCCCCGAAGGAGCCAACCTCGGTTCGGCCCGCGTGGAGTTCCAGTTGATCGGGGCCGGCACCTCCGTCGGGACCAGCCACAGCTTCGAGATACAAGAGTTCCGAACCCCCGAGTTCGAGGTCACCGCCCGCAGCGAATCGGCGGATCCCCACTACACGGCCCAGCCGGCAACCGTTGCGGTCGACGCCGCGTACTACGCCGGCGGCGCACTGCCCGACGCCGAAGTGAACTGGCTGGTCACGACCCGCGACGCGACATACAACCCGCCCAACTGGGACCGGTTCACGTTCGGCATCTGGCATCCCTGGTGGGACTACGCAGCGGGCAACGCAGTGGACGGCGATTCAGACATCGCCATCGACCGCTGCTTCGACTGCGGACCTGGCGTCGGTGAGGCGCAGTACCAGCAGTTCAGTGGGCGCACCGATGCCAACGGGCACCATTATCTCCAGATCGATTTCGACGGCCCCGATGTCGATCTGCCCACCACCGTCACCGCCGAGGCCACGGTGACCGATGTGAACCGTCAGGCATGGGCCTCCCGCACGGATCTCCTCGTCCACTCGGCTCGCTATTACGTCGGCCTGCGCAGCGATCGGACGTTCGTCGAGCGCGGTACCCCACTTCGAGTCGACGCCGTCGTCACCGATGTCGACGGCCGCCTGGTTGCCGGCCGCTCCGTCGATGTCACCGCCGGACGGCTCGAGTGGGTGCTGGTCGATGGCGCCTGGAGCGAGCAGGTCGCCGACCAGCAGACCTGCACCTTCACCTCGACCGAGGACGTCACCGATGCGTCGATGCGGTGCGAGTTCTCGACCGATGTCGGCGGCACCTACCGCATCACCGCAATCGTGACCGACGAGAGCGGCCATCGCAACCGCACCGAGTTCACCCAGTGGGTCACCGGTGGCGAAGGGCGACCTTCCCGCAACGTCGAGCTCGAAACGGTGACGATCGTTCCCGATCACCAGACCTATGCCCCCGGCGAGACCGCCCAGCTCCTCGTACAAGCGCCCTTCTCGCCGGCGACCGGGCTGGTCAACATCATCCGGGGCGGGATCGTGTCGACGCAGACGTTCGAGACCGAGGACGGCAGTGCCGTGATCGACATACCGATCGACGACGCCTACATCCCGGGTGTGACCGTTCAGGTCGACATGGTCGGCACCGCCGCGCGCACGGCGGATGACGGGACACCGCTTCCGGATCTGCCACCGCGTACCGCTTACGCGTCCGGACAGGTCGGCCTGTCCATCCCACCGATCACACGCGCTCTGAACGTCACCGCGACACCGGGCGACGCGAACGTCGCCCCTGGTGACGACACCAGTGTCACCGTCGAGGTGCGCGGCCCGGACGGCGAGCCCGTCAGTGGTGCCGACGTCGCCGTGGTGGTCGTCGACGAGGCGGTGCTGTCGCTCACCGGGTATCAGCTCACCGATCCACTCGACGTCTTCTATCAGGACGTCTGGTCCGAGCTCAGAACGCAATACCTGCGATCGAGTGTGCAGTTGACGCGATCCGACCTGGTGACCGGGCGCGACGCCACACAGGACGACGCTGCCGATAGCACCGTTCCCGCCAATTCGCCGCCGTCGGCGGACGACAGCCTGGCCGGCGGGGAATCGGCGCCGGACGCCGGCTACAGCCGAGCGACGACCGACCAGATCGAGCTGCGCTCGAACTTCGATGCGCTCGCCGTCTACGCACCCGCCGAATCGAGCGACGCGTCGGGCAAGGTCGTCATCGACGTACCCCTTCCCGACAACCTGACCCGATACCGCGTGATGGCCGTCGCGATCGACGGTGCGGACCACTTCGGCAAGGGCGAGTCCACGATCACCGCGCGACTGCCATTGCAGGTGCGCCCGTCGGCACCACGGTTCCTCAACTTCGGCGACCGGCTCGAGCTCCCGGTGGTCGTCCAGAACCAGACCGGCCAGCCACTCGATGTCGAGATCGGCTTGCAGGTCGCCAACCTCGAGATCGTCGGACCGGCGGGCAAGCGGGTGACGATCCCTGCCAACGATCGCGTCGAGGTCCGCTTCCCGGTCACCACCGACCAGGTCGGAACCGCCCGCTTCCGGGTGGTCGTCGTCAGCGGTGACTACGCCGACGCCGCCGACGCCGAGTTGCCGGTCTACACACCCGCTACCGCCGAGGCGTTCGCGACCTATGGCATCATCGACGAAGGGGCGATCCAGCAACCGGTGTCGGCCCCGACCGGCGTGTTCCCACAGTTCGGTGGTCTCGAAATCGGGACCTCGTCGACCGCGTTGCAGGCGCTCACCGACGCAGTGCTGTATCTCGTCGACTATCCCTACGATTCGGCCGACGGCTACGCGTCGCGCATCATGGCCATCGCCGCGCTGCGCGATGTGCTCGATGCGTTCGAGGCCGACGGCCTGCCCGACGCGGCGGCCCTCAACCGCCAGGTCAGCTCCGACATCGCTCGCCTGAGTGCGCTCCAAAACGACGATGGCGGCTTCCCCTACTGGCAACGAGGTCGCGAATCGATCCCCTGGCAGTCGATCCAGGCGACCCATGCACTCGTGATCGCCGACGCTGCCGGTTATCCGGTCCCCGACGACACACTCAGCAGGGCCCTCGAGCACCTGGCATCCATCGAGCAACACATCCCCGCCGAGTACAGCCAAGATGTCCGCAACAGTCTGAGCGCCTATGCGCTGTACGTGCGGGCCGAAGCGGGTCAACGCGACGTCGCCAAAGCCACCGATCTGTACCGCACGGCCGGTGACGACCTCGAGCTCGACGCCGTCGCCTGGTTGTGGCCGTCCATCACCGATCAGGCCCTGCGCACCGAGATCGAGCGCCGGTTCGCCAACAGCGCGATCGAGACCGCCGGTGCCGCCACGTTTGCCACCAGCTACGGCGAGGATGCCTATGTCATCGCCAACAGTGAGCGCAAGACAGACGGCATCATCCTCGACGCATTGATCACCGAAACGCCCGACAGTGATCTCATCCCCAAGGTCGTCGCCGGGCTGCTCGGCAATCAGATCAAGGGCCGCTGGAACAACGCCCACGAGAACGCGTTCATCCTGCTGGCCCTCAACCGCTACTTCGACACGTTCGAAGCGGTCACACCCGACTTCATCGCTCGCGCGTGGTTGGGCGACATCTACGCATCCGAGCACCCATTCGTGGGACGCACGACCGACCGGGCAGCGACACTCGTACCGATGAACGAAGTCGTACGCACCGGCGACTCGAACGTCATCATCCAGAAGGATGGCGACGGCCGCCTCTATTACCGGCTCGGGCTCCGCTACGCCCCCATCGATCTCCAACTCGACGCCCGCGACGAGGGGTTCGTCGTCGACCGCGTCTACGAGGCGATCGACGACGCAGGCGATGTGACCCGGGACGCGAACGGAACGTGGCACATCAAGGCCGGAGCCACGGTCCGGGTGCGCCTCACGATGGTCGCCGACGCTCGGCGCACCAACATGGCCCTGATCGACCCGCTCCCGGCCGGACTCGAGCCGGTGAACCCGGCACTGACCGTGTCGCAGACCACCCCACCCGAGGACTCGGGCGACGTGTCACCGTCTCCCTGGGACTGGGGCTGGAGTTGGTTCGAGCACCAGAACCTTCGCGACGACCGCGCCGAGGTGTTCACGAGTTACCTGCCCGGCGGCACCTACGAGTACGACTACATCGCCCGTGCCACCACGCCCGGCAGCTTCGTCGTCCCCCCGGCGCGAGCGGAAGAGGTGTACGCCCCCGAGGTCTTCGGCAGGTCGGCATCGGCCCGCGTGGTCATCGAGAACGCCGGCTGATCCCGCGAAGGGTTCCCGGGCAGCGGGACCGGCGACGGTCAGGGTTCGACGATGGGGAACATCGACATGAACACGTCGAGGTGATCGAAGATCGCCCGGAACGCGTCAGCGTCACCATCGACCACAGCGCGGCCCGTCTCGATCGCCGTGTCGGCGGTCAGTTCGGCCGAGCTGATCTGGATCAGCACGGATCGATCCAGAACGACGTCGGCGTCGGCGTCGGCTGCGGCACCTGCGGTCGTGTGCATTGCCCGGTTGGACAGCACCACCCGCCAGTCCGCTCCGATGTCGGAGAAGCGGAGGTTGACGGTGACGTCGACGCCGCCGACCTCCTCGGCCTTCAACCGCACGGCCGTCGCGTCCATCAGTTGGTCGACCGTCATCGCGTCGAGATAGCCGCGCCGCATGGCGGGATTTCGATTCGGGCTGCCGTTGCGAAGCTCTTGCGCCCCGGTCAGGTACGCGTTGCGGAACGTCGCCGACTCGCTCTGGTAACCGAGCTGCTCGAACGCGTCGGCCTGCAGCTCGCGGGCATCGGTGTTACCCGGGTCGCCGAACACGAGGTGCCCTGCCACTTCGGCGACCCATCGGTAATCCCCTTCGTCGAACGACTGGCGCGCCTTGGCCAACAAGGCGTCGGCACCACCCGCCAGATCGACATAGCGGCGGCCGACCTCGGCCGGCGGCAGCTTCCACAGGTTTGCGGGGTTGCCGTCGTACCAGCTGAGATACCGCTGGTAGACCGCCTTCACGTTGTGGGCCAGGTGCCCGTAGTAGCCGGTGGTGTGAGCCTCGGTCCGGTACTCCTCAGGGAGGGCGATCACTTCCGCGATCTCGAGTGGCGTCAGGCCGTGGTTCGCCTGGCGCATCGTCTGGTCGTGGATGTACCGGTACATGTCGCGCTGCTTGCGCAGGAAGCCGTTGACGTCCTCGCGACCCCAACGAGGCCAGTGATGCGAGGCGAACATGATCTCGGTCTCGTCGCCGTACAGATCGATCGCCTCGTCGATGTACTTCGACCAGGCCAGAGAGTTGCGCACTTGAGCACCCCGGATCGGGATGAGGTTGTGCATGTTGTGCGAGCAATTCTCCGCCATGCACAACCAACCACCGCCTCCTTCGCCACGGTCGGGGAAGAAGAAGTTCATCTCGGCCGGCGCCTCGGTCTCCGGCGTGAGCTGGAAGATGATGCGCACGCCGTCGACGACGAGCTCCTCCCCTGTGTGGGTGATGTCCTCCGTCGGCGCGATCAGCCCCGGCGGCGACAAGGGGATCGCCTTGCCGAGGCCGCAGTCGACGTGTTGTCGTGGTCCGGCGGGCAGCAACGGGCCGAACTGGTACATGGCGCGTCTGGCCATCGCGAATCCGGCGATCACGTTCTCGGAGATCGCTTCACGCAGGAAGTGCTCGGGAGCGATGACGCGGCACCGCCCGGCGTCGACGTCCTCCTGCGTGGTGACACCCAGCACCCCGCCGAAGTGATCGGTGTGGGAATGCGTGTAGATCACCGCTGTCACCGGGCGCTCGCCCAGCTGTTGGTTCGCGAGCGCCAGGCAATCCCGGGCGCACCCCTCGATGGTCAGTGGGTCGATCACGATCCAGCCGGTGTCACCCTCGATGAAGGTGATGTTGGAGATGTCATAGCCGCGCGCCTGCCAGACCTTCGGCGCGACCTCGAACAAGCCATGGATGTTGTTCAGCTGGGCCTGGCGCCAGAGGCTCGGGTTGACCGTGTCGGGGTTGGGCGTGCCCTGCTCGATGAAGTCGTACTTGTTCACGTCCCAGGCGGTTCCCCATGCACCTTGGATCACCCCGGTGGGATGCTGGGCGATCAGGCCCCGAGACGCTCGTTCGAAGTCGGCAGGGTCCATCCCGAGGTCTCTGGGCACATTCCGTGACCTGGTGTGGGAGGAGGCATCCTTCGGGAGCGTCGGCATCCGCCAAGTGTGCCGCCTCGAGACCGGGCGGGACGAACCTGACCGGATGCGAAACCCACTTGCATCGGTCGGTATGTTCCGCTGCATGAAAGCGGTCGAGCACGTCGACGTGATCGTGGTCGGTGCGGGTATCTCGGGGATCGGTGCCGCGTACCATCTGCGCGACAGCAGCCCCGACCGGTCGTTCATGATCCTGGAAGGTCGCGCCGACCTCGGTGGCACCTGGGACCTGTTCCGCTATCCGGGGGTGCGCTCCGACAGCGACATGCACACGTTGGGATACAGCTTCAAGCCCTGGACGGCCGACAAGGCGATCGCCGACGGCCCCACGATCCTGGCCTATCTCCACGAGACCGTCGACGAGTTCGGCATCGAACCGTTCATCCGCTTCGATCACCACGTCTCGGCCGCGGCCTGGTCGAGCGAGGACGCTCGCTGGACCGTCACGGCCATCGCCGACGGCGACACCGTGACCTTCACCTGCTCGTTCCTGTTCATGTGCTCGGGCTACTACTCGTACCAGGGCGGCTATACGCCCGAGTTCCCGGGCGTCGAGCGGTTCGAGGGCCCGATCGTCCACCCCCAGAACTGGCCCGAGGACCTCGACTACGCCGGCCGGCGCGTCGTCATCATCGGTTCGGGCGCGACGGCGATGACCCTGGTACCGGCCTTGGCGGCCACCGCCGGCCATGTGACGATGCTGCAGCGCTCGCCCACCTATGTCGTCTCGCTGCCCGACACGGACGTCGTGTCGAACGCCCTTCGCAAGGTGCTGCCCGACAGGATCGCGTACGCGATCACCCGACAGAAGAACATCAAGCTGGGCGGGTTCTTCTACCGGCAGACCAGGGTCAGACCCGAGAGGGTCAAGAAGATGCTGCTCGGTCGGGTGCGCAAGCAACTCGGCCCTCAGATCGTCGAGCAGCACTTCACCCCCGATTACGACCCCTGGGACCAGCGGCTGTGCCTGATCCCGAACGGCGACCTGTACCACGCGATCAATGCCGGTACCGCTTCGGTGGTCACCGCCCGCATCTATACGTTCACCGAGACCGGCATAGAGCTCGAGTCGGGCGAGCACCTCGACGCCGACATCATCGTCACGGCCACCGGGCTGCAACTGGTCACCGTGGGCGAGATGGACTTCACGATCGACGGTGAGCCCCTCGACTTCTCGCAGACCTGGACCTACAAGGGTGTCGCCTACAGCGACGTCCCGAACATGGCGTCGTCGTTCGGATACGTCAACGCGTCGTGGACCTTGCGGTCCGACATGATCTGCGAGTTCGTGTGCCGCCTGCTCAACCACATGAGGGACACCGGCACCGTCCAGTGCACACCGCGGTTGCGACCCGTCGATCACGACATGCGACAGCGGCCCTTCATCGACGACTTCTCGGCCAACTACATGCGTCGCGTGATGCCGCTGCTACCCAAGCAAGGCGATCGTGCACCGTGGCTGAACACCCAGAGTTACGCCGCCGACCGGAAGCTGATCGCCAAGGCCCCGATCGATGATGGCGTGATGATGTTCACCGCCGAGCCTCGAGGGGGCCGATCGCGGACGCCCGCCCCGACGACCGACCCGGCGTCCGTTGCGACCAATCGGCCGTCACCGTGATACATCCAAGGGTGTGACCATGTTCGCTACCGATTCGATCCTCCCACCGGCACCAGAGGGTCTCGAGACGCTGCACGACCGCGAATACCGCGTTCGTGCCCATCGTGCCGCTGCCGATCGTCTGCTGATCCAGGGCGCGGTTCGCGACCAGAAGCCACCCGGGTTGTACATGCCCGACGACCCCGACCCGATGACGATCCACCACATGCAGGTGACACTCGAGGTGTCGTTCCCCGACCTCGAGATCGTCGACGTCACGGTGCATTTCGAGGCGCATCCGACCAGTTCGTGCCCGTCGATCACCCAGCGCTACGGCAACCTCGTCGGTCTGTCGATCGCTCGCGGGTTCACACATCGTGTGCGTGAGCTGTTCGGCGGCCCGCGCGGTTGCACCCACACCACAGCGCTGTCGAAGGCGACGGCGCCGGTTGCCATGCAGTGCTTCTGGTCGATGCGAGCGGCGGAGGCCAAGTTGAAGGGCGAACCCCGACCCGATCGCAAACCGCGACCGTACCCAAGACGACGAGGGCTGGCAGAGGATCATCGGCATCTGCCACGTCTGGGACCCCGACGGACCGCACGTCGCCGCCCGCATGTCGGGGATGCCCGAGGAGCCGCCCCTGTTCCTGAACGGTCGGCTCGGCGAGCTGGCGGCCGAGCACGAACGGGGCTGATGTGAGCGAGCTCAGCGACGAAGAACAACAGATCGTCGAGCTGGTCGCGCGCTGGGTCGACGACGAGGTGCGACCCGTCGTCAACGAACTCGAACATGCCGACAGGTATCCCGCGTCGCTGATCGATCAGATGAAGCAGATGGGGGTCTATGGCCTGGCGATCCCCGAGCCATACGGCGACTTTGCCGTTTCAGCGCGCTGCTATGCCCGGGTCACCGAGGAGATCAGCCGCGGTTGGATGTCGCTCGCCGGCGCGTTCGGTGGCCACTCCGTCGTGTCGAAGCTGCTGTTGCGTTTCGGTACCGACGAGCAGCAACAGCGATACCTGCCGCGGATGGCCACCGGCGAGCTGCGCGCCACGATGGCGTTGACCGAACCGGATGGAGGCTCCGACCTGCAGGCGATGCGGACGGTCGCCATGCCCACCTCGACGGGCTATGTGATCAACGGTTCGAAGACCTGGATCACGAATGCCCGGATGTCGGGCTTGGTCGCGCTGTTGTGCAAGACCGACCCCACGGCCGAACCGCGGCACCGCGGCGTGTCGATCCTCCTGATCGAACGCGACAACCCCGGATTCACCGTGTCGCGCGACCTCCCCAAGCTCGGATACAAAGGGGTCGAATCGTGCGAACTGCACTTCGACGACTGCCATGTCGCGGCCGACGCGTTGCTCGGCGGGGCCGAGGGCCATGGCTTCGCCCAGATGATGACCGGGCTCGAGACGGGCCGCATCCAGGTCGCCGGGCGGGCGATCGGAGTCGCGCGAGCTGCTTTCGACGACGCCCTGCGTTATGCCCAGGACCGCCACACCTTCGGCAAGCCGATCTGGCAACATCAATCGGTCGGCAACCTCCTGGCCGACATGGCGACCCAGATCACGGCTGCACAACAGCTCAACTACCACGCCGCCGACTGCATCGACTCGGGCCGCCGCGCCGACATGGAGGCCGGCATGGCCAAGCTGTTCTGCTCGGAGATGGCAGCCAAGGTCACGCTGGACGCGATCCGCATCCATGGTGGCCATGGTTACTCGACCGAGTTCGACGTCGAGCGCTACTACCGGGATGCACCGCTGATGATCGTCGGTGAGGGCACCAACGAGGTGCTCCGAAACGTCATCGTCAAGCAGGCCATCGGCCGCAACGGTCTCTCCTGACGATCGCGTCAGGCGTCGAGCCCGAGTTCCCGCAGGATCGATGCGGTGTGCTGTCCGAGTGCCGGCACCGCGTCGAAGCGATCGGCGACGACGCCGTCGGCGCCGGTCATGATCGCAGGTGGGCGCAGCGCCGGAACCACTCCGACCGGCGTCTCCACCTCGCACCAACGATCGCGCTCGGTCAGCTGCGGGTGGGCGATGAGGCCGGCGACATCGTTCTGGTGGGCGTTCGCGATCTGCGCCGCGTCGAGCCGCTCGATCACCTGCTCGACGGTCAAGTCGGCGAACGTCGCCTCGATCAGCCGGGTCAGTTCGCCACGATGATCGGATCGTGCCGGGTTGACGGCGAACCGCGCATCGGTTGCCAGCTCCGGCCGGCCGAGCACGTCGGCACAGAATCGTTCCCACTCCCGCTCGTTCTGGATCCCGAGCACTACGACCCCGTCGCCGGCACGAAACGGCCCGTAGGGAGCCACGTTCGCGTGGCTGGCCCCGGTTCGGGGCGGCTGCTCGCCGGTGTACAGGGTCGAGTAGATCGGGTGGCTCATCCACTCGGTCAGAGCGTCGAACAGCGACACCTCGATGGCCAGGGCTTCACCGGTGCGTTCGCGGTGGAACAGTGCGCCGAGGATCGACGAGTAGGCGTACATGCCGCCTGCCAGATCGGCGACGGATATGCCGGTCTTCACCATGTCGTCGGGTGTACCGGTCACCGACAGGACGCCGGTCTCACACTGGACGAGGAGGTCGTAGGCCTTCTTGTCGACGTAGGGCCCTGACGACCCGTAGCCCGACAGGTCGCAGATGATCAGGCGCGGATACCGCTCACGCAGGACATCGGCGCCGAGGCCGAGTCGGGCTGCCGCGCCCGGAGCCAGGTTCTGTACGAACACGTCGGCCCGGTCGAGCAGGGCGGCCAGTACGGTCGGGGACCGATCGGACTTCAGGTCGAGGGCGAGCGACTCCTTCGAGCGATTGAGCCAGACGAAGTAGCTCGCCATCCCGCGTACCCGTGCGTCGTAGTGGCGGGCGAAGTCGCCCCCGTCCGGTCGTTCGATCTTGATGACGCGGGCGCCGAGATCGGCGAGTTGCCGCGTGGCGAACGGGGCGGCGACCGCCTGCTCGATCGACACGACCGTGATGTGGTCGAGTGGGCGAGTCATCACAGCCGCTCCGCGAGCCGATCGATCAAGGCCACGATCTGGCGGGCGCACTCCACGAACTGTTCGACCTCTCCCCCGCCGGGGTCGACGACTTCCTCCCACGGCTCGAGTTCGACATCTGCCAGCGCGAGCGCACCCAACCGCTGCGCCAGGGGGGCGGGCGGTGGTGCCAATGTCTCGACCAGCCGGATCAACGTCGCCGTTCGGTGAGCGACCCCTGGGTGCTCGCGTCGCACCCACTGCACGTGCTCTGGAGCGAGGGCGATCACGAGGTCGGCCTCCTCGACGTGGGCGCGCTCTGCTTGACGGCTGGCATGGTGTGGCCAGGGCAGGCCGACGTCGTCGAGCGCCGCCCGCGTGCGCCAGCTGATCGGCATGCCGTCGACCGTCAACGTGCCGGCGGTCTCGATGTCGAGATCGGGGCGGCGCTCGCCCAGCGCGGCGCCGGCCATCACCGACCGCGCCGCATTGCCGGTACAGAGCACGAGGATCGACGGCATGGCGGCGGTGGCACGTTGCGCGTCAGAGCCCGGCGACGAACTCGCCGAGCGCCTCGTTGGTCGCGTCGGGGGCCTCCTGTTGCACCCAGTGCCCGACGCCGGGCAGGATCGTCGAGCCCCGGAAGTCGAGGCACGCGGCGCCCGCCTTGGCGAAGAGATCCATACCGGGGATGAACTTGCGAACACCGTCGAACTCGCCGCCGAGGAAGAATGCCGGCTGGGTCAGCGCCGGGCCCGGGTCCTCGAGCGATCCGAGCTGCTCGGCATCGACGCCCTGCGCTCGGTATCGGTTGAACGGACCGTGCCAGCCGCCGGCCTCGAAGGCATCGACGTAGACCTGCAGGTCCTCGGCGCTCATCCAGGCGGGGAACGGATCGGGATCGATCAGCCCTTCGAGCAGGGTCGAATCGGCCGACTTGGGCGTCAACAGCCTGTTGGCGCCGTCGCCGCTGGCGCCGTAGTAGATCTTGCGGAGGCTGGCAGCGACATCGACACCGACTTCGGCCTCGACGACGCCCGGCTCCTGGAAATACAGCTGGTAGAAGAACCTGTCGGGATACAGCGCCTTCCAGAGTTCGATCGACGAGTTCGGCCCGACCGGCACATAGGGGACGCTCAACCCGGCGACCGCGCTCACCTTGGATGCATACAAGCGGGCGGTGTTCCATGCGATCGGCGCCCCCCAGTCGTGGCCGAACACGATCGCCTCGCCGCCGCCGACGGCATCGATCACCGCTGCTGCGTCCGAGGTCAGCTCGGTCAACGAATAGTCCGAGATCTCGGTCGGCTTCGAACTGCCTCCGTAGCCGCGCACGTCCATCGCTGCGACGGTGAAGCCTCGGGCCGCGAAATGTCGCATCTGGTGTCGCCACGAGTACCAGAGCTCGGGCCAGCCGTGGATGCACAAGATGAGCGGACCCGCCCCGGCGACCGCGACTCGCAGGTCGATGTCGCCATTGCGCACGGTCGTGAACTCGATGTCGTTCATGGCTGCCTCACAGTCCGAGCGATTTGGCGATGATGGTCTTCATGACCTCGTTGGTACCGCCGTAGATCGACGTGACGCGTGCATCGGCGTAGGCGCGGGCGATCGGGTACTCGAGCATGTAGCCGTACCCACCGAACAGCTGGAGACAGCGGTCGACGGCCCGCTGTTGCAGATCGGTGCACCAGTACTTGGCCTGGGCCGCCTCGGCGGGGTCGAGCGTGCCCTGGTTCAGGGCGAGCACGCACTGGTCGAGGTATGCCTGCCCGATGTCGACCTGGGTCTTCACTTCGGCCAGTACGAACTTCGTGTTCTGGAACGACCCGATCGGCTGCCCGAACGCGGTGCGCTCCTGCACGTAGGCGACGGTCCAATCCAGCGCGGCTCTCGCCGTGGCGAGCCCGGTGATGGCGATCGACAGTCGTTCCTGCGCGAGGTTGGAGGTGAGATAGCGGAAACCGGCGCCCTCGTCGCCCAACCGGTTCGCGACCGGCACCCGCACGTCGTTGAAGAAGAGCTCGGCCGTGTCCTGGCTGTGCATACCGATCTTGTCGAGGTTGCGCCCACGCTCGAACCCGCTCATCCCACGTTCGACGACCAGCAAGGACATCCCGGCGTGGCGGGCCGACGGGTCCGTCTTGGCCACCACGATGATCAGGTCGCCGTTGATGCCGTTCGTGATGAACGTCTTCGAGCCGTTGAGGACATATTCGTCTCCGTCTCGGATCGCGGTCGTGGCGATGCTCGCGAGGTCCGATCCGGTCCCCGGCTCGGTCATCGCGATCGCCGTGATCAGGGTGCCCGCAGCGATCCCCGGCAGCCAGCGGGCTGCCTGGTCGTCATTGCAGTTCTCGAGAAAGTACGGCGTCGTGACGTCGTTGTGGAGCGTGAGGCCGAGCCCGGCACCTCCGATACCGGCCGCTGCCAGTTCTTCGGCGATCACCTGGTTGAACCGGAAATCGTCGACGCCTCCTCCGCCGTGCTCAGCGGGGATCGCCATGCCGACGAACCCGTACTCGCCGGCTTTGGCGAACACCTCCCGCGGGGCGATGCCGTCGGATTCCCATTGGAGATACTGGGGTGAGATCTCCTTGGCGACGAACGCGGCGAACGACTCACGGAAGGCCTCGTGCTCGGCCTCGAACAATGTGCGCATCCGGCCACCGTACGGCGAGGATCCGATCGACCCAGCATCGAAGGGTCGCCCACCACCGACGACGAACGTCGTGCCACCTCGACCGCTTAGGATCCTGTTCATGTCCTCCCGACGGCCCTCCGAACCGACCGAGTACGATTTCATCGTGGTCGGCGGAGGCTCGGCCGGATGCGCGCTCGCCAACCGGCTCAGCGCCGATCCGGCCAACCAGGTGCTGGTGCTCGAGGCCGGCCGGACCGACTGGAAGTGGGACGTGTTCGTCCACATGCCGGCGGCGCTGGCCTATCCGATCGGCAACCGCTTCTACGACTGGAAGTACGAGAGCGAACCCGAACCACACATGAACGGTCGTCGGGTGTACCACGCCCGCGGCAAGGTGCTCGGCGGGTCGTCCAGCATCAACGGCATGATCTTCCAGCGGGGCAACCCTGCCGACTACGAGAAGTGGGCGCAGCAGCCGGGGATGGAGGAATGGGACTACGCCCACTGTCTCCCCTACTTCAAGCGCATGGAGACCTGCCTGGCCGGCGAGGACGACTGGCGCGGTGGCGACGGACCCCTCGAGCTCGAGCGCGGCCCGGCCACCAATCCGCTGTTCCAGGCCTGGCTCGAGGCCGGCCCGCAGGCCGGGTTCCGCCGTACGGACGACGTCAACGGCTACCGCCAGGAGGGGTTCGCGGCCTTCGACAAGAACGTCCGTCGCGGCCGGCGCCTCAGCGCAGCTCGCGCCTACCTGCACCCCGTCTTGGATCGGCCGAATCTCCATCTCATCACTCGCGCCACGGCCAATCGCATCCTGTTCGAGGGCAACCGGGCCGTCGGCGTCGAGTATCGACGGGGGCGCGCGACCAAGGTGGCACGCGGCCGCGAGATCATCTCGTGTGGCGGCGCGTTCAACTCGCCACAGTTGCTCCAACTCTCGGGTGTCGGCGATCCCGAACATCTGCAGAGCCTCGGCATCGGCGTCGTGAGCGCGCTGCCCGGTGTCGGCCGCAACATGCAGGATCATCTCGAGGTCTATATCCAGTACGCGTGCAAGCTGCCGGTGTCGATGCAGCCCCAGCTCGCCAAGTGGCGCATGCCCTGGATCGGCCTGCAATGGCTGCTTCGCAAGGGGCCTGCGGCGACCAATCATTTCGAGGCCGGGGCGTTCGTCAAGAGCAATCCCGATGAGCGTTACCCGAACCTGATGTTCCATTTCCTGCCGATCGCGATCCGCTACGACGGCACGGCACCCACCAAGGGCCACGGCTATCAGGTGCACGTGGGCCCGATGTACTCCGAGTCGACGGGCACCGTGAAGATCACCTCGACCGACCCGCGCACGAAACCTGCGATCCAGTTCAACTACCTGTCGACCGAGAAGGATCGACGCGAGTGGATCGAGGCGGTGCGTGTCACCAGGCGGATCCTCAATCAGCCGGCATTCGATCCGTACAACGGCGGCGAGATCTCGCCGGGCGCTTCCGTCGAGACCGACGAGGAGATCATGGACTGGGTCGCCCGCGACTCCGAGACCGCCCTGCATCCTTCGTGCACCTGCAAGATGGGCACCGACGACATGGCAGTCGTCGACCCCCACACGATGCGGGTGTTCGGCACCGAGGGCCTGCGCGTGGTCGATGCCTCCGTGTTGCCGGTGGTCACCAACGGCAACCTCTACGCGCCGACGATGATGATCGCGGAGAAGGCGGCCGACCTGATCCTCGGGCTCACGCCCTTGCCGCCAGACGCCGCCGACGTGTACCTGCCGGACCCATCGTGACGAGCGTCGACTCAGCCGGCATCGACCGAGCGGGGGGTCGGCCCAACATCTTGCTGGTGATGGCCGACCAACTGGCGGCACCATTCCTCCCCGCCTATGGGGGTCCGGCGATCACACCGGCGATCGACCGACTGGCGGCCGAGGGCGTCGTGTTCGAATCGGCATACACCAACAGCCCGCTCTGCGCCCCGGCGCGCTTCGCGATGATGGCCGGCCGGCTCAACTCGCGCATCGGCGCCTACGACAACGCTTCCGAGTTCGCGTCGAGTATTCCGACCTTCGCCCATTACCTGCGAAGCGCCGGGTACCAGACCTCCTTGATCGGCAAGATGCATTTCGTCGGCGCCGACCAGTTGCACGGGTTCGAGGACCGCCTCACCACCGACATCTATCCGGCCGACTTCGGATGGACCCCCGACTGGGTCGATCCCGACGGGCGGTTCGACTGGTGGTTCCACAACATGGACAGCGTCGTGAACGCCGGGATCGCCGAGGCGTCGAACCAGCTCGATTACGACGACGAGGTCGGGTACCAGGCGGTGCGCAAGCTCCGCGATCTGGCCCGCACAGCGGATACCCGCCCGTGGTTCGTCACGGTCTCGTTCACCCATCCCCACGACCCCTACGTCACCCGTCGCGAGTTCTGGGACCGTTACGACCACGACACGATCCCGATGCCGAATGTCGGGCCGCTCCCCGACGCCGACCTCGATCCGCACAGCCGACGGCTGTCGCACGTGATCTCGTCTGATGTCACCCCGGTCAGCGACGATCAGATCCGCAACGCCCGCCACGCCTATCTCGCGAACACGTCGTACGTCGACGATTTCGTCGCCGATCTGATGGCGACACTCGACCGCCTCCACATGCGCGAGAACACCGTCGTGCTGTTCATCGCGGATCACGGCGACATGCTCGGCGAGCGGGGCCTCTGGTACAAGATGAACTACTTCGAGCACAGCGCCCGCATCCCGATGATCCTCACCGCTCAAGGTCGCCTGCAACCGGGTCGCGTCTCGACACCGACGAGCCTGCTCGACATCGCCCCGACCCTGCTCGACCTGGCCGGGGCCGAGATCCCCGACACGCTCGACGGCGACAGCCTCCTGTCGATCGCGCGCAACGGTCCAGACCCCGACCGTACGGTGCTCGGCGAGTACCTCGGCGAGGGAGCGATCGCCCCGATCTTCATGATCCGGCGGGGCGACCACAAGTTCGTGTGGTGTGAAGCAGACCCTCCTCAGCTGTACGACCTCGCAGCCGATCCGCATGAGCTCGTGAACCTGGCAACCAGCGCCGAACATTCCACGACGGTCGCCGCGCTCGAAGCCGAGCTGTTGTCGCTGTGGGACCCACCGGCGCTCAAGGCTCAGGTGCTCGCCAGCCAGCGCGCCCGCACCGAGGTCGACCGGGCGCTGCGACAGGGCCGGTTCGAGGCGTGGGACTACCAACCGACCACCGATGCCCGCAATCAGTACATGCGCAACCACCTCGACCTCAATCAGGTCGAGGGCAACCGCCGGATCTGACGTCGGCCGAACTCAATATCCGGCGATCGGGAGCACCTGGGCCAGGATCGATTCGATGACCTGTCGTCGCAGCGCCTCGTTGTCGGTGAAATGCACCTTGTCGGCCCGCAGATCGCTGCTCGTCGAACAGTCGTAGCCGGGACACAGCCATCCGCCGTAGTCGAACACCTTCGCGTCGAGCTGGCCGATGGCGGCGTTGAGGCAGCGCGTCGGTGCGTCGTGGCCCTCGTCCTGGATGTCCGCCGGGGCGACCGTCGACACCACCACGATCGCGCTGCCCTCGAGGCGGTGCACCAGGCGTTGATAGTCGTCACGCCACAGCTGGTCGAACGCCGGCTGGCAAGGGGTCAGGATCGAGCCGTCGTCGAGGCGTTGGCCACCTCCGCCACCGGTCCAACCGAACAGGGCATAGACGACGTCGGGACGAAAACCGTCGATCTCCGATTCATATCGGTCTGACCGATCGCATTCGGCCGGCACTCGCAGCTCCTCACCGGCACCCATCCACCACTCACCGGTCTCGATCACCGGGCAGGCGATGTTGCCGACGTCGAGCACCTCGACGTCGCCGAACCCTGGCACGACATGGGCCTCGGTGCGCGAACTCGTGAGCGATTGAGCGACCGAGTCGCCGATGACCAACACCCGGAGGGGTCGCCCGACGGGAAGCGCCAGTTTCGGCATCGCCGTCGTCGCCGGAGCGATCGACGTGGTGGTCGGGACATCGGACGAGGTCGGGACATCGGACGCGAGCGGAGCGACCGTCGACGCCGTCGGTGAACCGGTCGACGGAGCCGTCGGTGCGCCGGGCACCGTGAACTCAGCCGTCTGGAGACGGTCGTTGCCGACGGCGGTCGCCACCGATGACGTCCCGATCAGCACTGCTCCGACGGCGACATAGCCGATTGCACGCCGCGGCAAACCGATCGCGGGCAAGGGCGCGCGTCGCTCGACGACGAACCACGACAAGGCCGTGAGCGCTGCGGTGACGATGACCCACAGCGCGCCCAAGGCCGGTCCGCGCATCCCCGTCCGGTCGGCATCGAGCACCACGATCACCGGCCAGTGCCACAGATAGAAACCATATGACACCCGCCCGAGCGCGACGAGTGGCCGAATGGACAGCAGTCGTCCCGTCCACCCGGTGCCCATCGCTGCCGTCACCAACGACAGCGACGCCAGCGCGATCACGAGGAACCCCGCTCCGTACAGCCAACGTTCGCTGCCGTCGATCCACAACATCATCGCCAGCAGCGCGAGGGCGCCGGCCGCTCCGAACACGTCCAGCCGGGCGGGCGACGCCGGCAACGTGGACGGACGCACGTAACAGCCGGCGACCGAACCGATCGCGAGGCCCACGGCCCGCGTGTCGGTGCCGAAGTAGAGCCGCCCGAGACTCGCATCGTGTGATTTCAACCAATACGACACGCCCACCGACGCTGCTGCCGCCGCCACTGCCACCGCTGCGACGGCTGGACGCAGCCGTCGCGTGCGACCACCCAAGCCGAACACGATCGCCATCAGGATCAAGGGCCACACCAGGTAGAACTGCTCCTCGACCGCGAGCGACCACGCGTGTTGCAGCAATGGCGGAGCGTCGTAGGAGGCGAAGTAGTCGCGCCCGGCGCCGATCTGTGCCCAGTTGGCGACGTACAGGATCGTCGCGGTGACGTCGCGACCCACCCGGCGCACGGCCGCCCCGCCCTCGGCGATCGAGTACACCAATACCGCGCTGCAGACCAGCATCAGAGCGGGCAGCAACCGACGAGCGCGACGCGCCCAGAACGCTCCGAGTCCGAGCCTGCCGTTCCGCTCGATCTCGGTGATCGCCAACGCGGTGATCAGGTACCCCGAGATGACGAAGAAGACGTCGACACCGATGAACCCGCCGTCGAGCACGCCGGCATGGAACAAGAAGACAGCGATGACGGCGACCGCGCGGAGGCCGTCCACGCCCGGGAGGTAGGCCAGGCGGCCGGATCGCGCGTTCATGCTTCGAGCACCTCAGCAGGGTGGTTCGTGTCGCGGACCGGGCAGTGGCACGCCGGGAATCATTCCAGACGCCGAGCCCGTCGACGCGGCGCGACAACGAGATGTCGGGTCGGCGCGCTCGACGCCGTACCGCGAGCAAGGGTCGCCCTACGCTGCCGGAATGACCAGCCTGGGAACAACATGAGCGACACCCTCGTCATCCGAGCCGATCGCGACGGGCTCGCGACCCTCACGCTCAACCGTCCCGACAAGCTCAATGCGCTCACACCGAGCGTGTTCGCAGAGTTGCGCGTCCACCTCGATGCCCTCGCCGACGACGACTCGGTCGGATGTGTCGTGCTGGCCGGCGCCGGCCGCTCGTTCTGTGCCGGCCACGACCTGGGCGCGATCGCGGACCACGATCGGGCACACGGCGAACACTTCGAGCCCGAAACGGTCGACGCCCTCGAGGCGCTGCCCAAACCGACGATCGCCCGGTTACACGGTCATTGCTTCACGGGTGGGCTCGAACTCGCGTTGGCGTGCGACGTGCTCGTGGCGGCCGAGTCGACCCAGCTCGGCGACACGCACGGCCAGTGGGGACTGGTGCCGATCTGGGGCATGTCGGTGCGTCTTCCCGAACGGGTCGGGCGGTCGACGGCGAAAGAACTCATGTACACCAGCCGACGCCTGAACGCGGCCGAGGCCCTCGAGATCGGCCTCGTCGATCATTGCGTGCCCGATGACCAACTCGATGCACGGATCGCGGCGCTGTCCACGGAAATCCTCGCCAACTCGTGGGGCACCAATCGCATCGTGAAGGCCTTGATCGGCGATCGCTTCGGGCGCACCCGGACCGACGCGCTGCTGCACGAGCGGTCGCTGCCCCACGGTCGGCCCGACGACATGACACAGCGACTGCGCTCGGGTGGTCGATGAATCTGACCTGGCAGATCGGCGACGTGCGGGTGACCCGGGTCGCTGAATCGGTCATTCCGCTGCGACCCGAGCTGCTCCTTCCCGGTCTCACGCCCGAACTGATCGATGCCGAACGCCCGTGGGTAGATCCCTTCTTCGACCACGAGCACCGGATCAGGTTGTCGATCCACACCTTCGTCGTGCTCAGCCAGGGCCGGACGATCGTTATCGACACCTGCGTCGGTGCCGAACCCGACCGCCCGCTTCCCGCTGACCCCGC
>JAHEDX010000122.1 GCA_024641005.1 Acidimicrobiaceae bacterium | reverse complement strand
GATGCCGGCGCTCGATGCCTGCGTCACGGCCAGATTGCTGATCACCTGCGTGTCCGACAAGTTGATCGACGACGTTTCGGGCTTGGTCGTGCCGTTCGCGAACAACACGGCATATCCCGGAGTACCTTCGCCCACCATCGTGAACGCGCCGAGGGCAACGCCGCCACTGGTGCCGGTGAAGCTACGGGTCTCGCGAGGCTGCAGCGGGAGCGATTCACGGGTGTCGAGGTATCGCTTCGGCGTCGTCGGCACGAAGAGCCCGGCGTTCGTCTTTGCTGCGGACGGGCCTGTGAAATAGCCGATCAGATCGACGATCAGGTGACCGCCGCCGGACGAATAGATGTTCAACGTTCGATCGGAGATCGGAACGATTGCCGTGGTGGCCCGCGTCGAGTTGGCGCTCGATATGTTGAGCGTGGATGTGAACGGTCGCGGACCACTCGCGTATGCGGTGAAGTATCCGGGTGCGTTCGGCGCCGTGGACGTCAAGGTGACTATCGCAGCCGTCGCGTCGTCGGGAACCGTGGACGGAAACCGAATCGAAGGGGTTTGCCCGGCGTCGACCGGTCCGCTGTCACGGGTGTCGAGCAGGCGTTCTGGGGCGAGGCCGACGAAGCGACCCGAACTCGATGTCGTCCTCGACACGAAGGCTCCGGTCACATCGACGACGACGTGGACAGGGGCGAGCACGAAGATGTCGAAGGCTCCCGACGAGTTGAGGGTGACGACCGCTCCGGTCGAGATCGTCTGACCGGGCTCGTAGGTGAGGTTGGATGCCAGCTGCCGGCTCTCCCCTGCGGGGTAGGCCACCAGGAACCCGGGAGCCGTGGCGCCGGTCACGGCGATCGACACGGCGAGCGCCTCGGATCCTGCCGGGATGCCCGAGACGCCGGCGGTCGTGACGCGAATCGTGTTGGCATCGACGTACTGGACGCCCAGGTCGATGCGCGTGTCGACGAGGCGGAAGGGATCGATCTCGACGAGCGCCGTGGTTCCACCGGTCTCACCGAACGCGGTTTGATTCGTCGCATTGACGATCAGGTAGGTCAGCAACAGTGCTGCGACAATCATCACTCGGATGACTCGTCCCGACCAGGCGGTTCGGTGGGGGGCGGGCAAAGCGTTCGTTGTTGCAGTCATGCGGGATTTCCTCTGTGTGGGCTCTCCGGGCGCAACACGGCGGTGATGTGCTGCATCAGGTTGAACCGGTGGTGTCCGCCCACAGGTCGTTTCACAGTATGCGTCAGTTGCATGTCAAATGTCTCGGAATCGTAACAATAAGTCAAACGGTTGTCCAAACCGTGCTCTTGCGCGTTTTTGGTGCATGCTGCGCGCGCCGCGAGCACTCTGGATATCGGCGCGAACGGGGTTGTTCTTGAGGCGGTGTGAGGGTGCGCTGCGTCGATCAGTGCGTCACACCACGGACGCTTGTGACTGAGGCTCAACACCGCGAGCGGCGCTGGGATAGCATCTCGACATTGTGGCGGACCTCCAGATGACCAGCTCTCGCTCACCGATGGGCGCCGGCGATGAATCCCCCGATCTCCTGGCGGCGCTACGGCGTCAATGGCTCACCATCGTGATCGTCGCGGTCGTCGGGACGTTGGGAGCTTGGCTGTACTCATCGTCGCAGCCGACCGCCTACCAATCGAAGTCGACCTTGCTGCTGATCGCAGGCGGCGACGAGACCAGCCCGGCCGGCGGCCGCAACCGATCACTCGACGTCGACACCTGGGCGACGGTTGCCCGCTCGACCGAACTCCTGCAACAGGTGGCCGGAAAGCTCGACCTCGAACTGGATGTCGTGCGCGAGCGCACGACTGCCACGGCGGCGCCGACCGGGGACGTCCTCGTCCTGACGTTCGAGGCTCCCTCTACCGAGGAGGCGGTCGAAGGGGCCTCCGTCTACAGCGACGAATTCCTTGCGACGCGGCGCACGGCGGTGAATGCGTCCACACTCGAGCGCCAACAACAGCTCGAGGGTCTCGCGAGAGACCTCAACGTCCAGATCGATGATCTGGGTCAACAGATCGCGAGTGAGGAACGCAAGGGCGAACTGGCATCCGATAGCAAGTTGGCGGTGCTGATCGCGACGCAGCAACAGGCGATCGAACGTTTGGCGGAGATCGACACCGAGTTGGGCACGCTCGACGCCAACGTCGAGACCGGTCGCATCATCATCGATCCCCAGACCGCGGTCCAACGCGTCGGGATCGGACTCGCTCTCATGGCGCTGTCGGGCCTGCTCGTGGGAGCATTGATCGGCCTGATCCTGGCCTTGCTCCGCGACAGATATGACGATCGATACAGCAGCGCGATCGAGCCGGAGTATTTCGGCCTTCGAGAGATCGCCCGTGTGCCCTACGCTCAGGAACGTGGCCGCAAGGGCCGGAACTCGATGCTCGGGTACAGCCGTCTCATCACTCGCCTGACCTTCGCCAAACGTGGCGAGCCCGACATCGGGCGATCAGTGCTTCTGCTGCCGATCGAGAGCCGGACACTTCCGTTCGATGCGGCCCGCCGGATTGCCGCTGCGCTCGAGCAGTGCGGTTCCGACACCGGGATCGCCACCGCCGTGTGGGGCGAGGATGTGCTTCCCGAGCAGTCGCGGGCCTACTGGGAAGCAACGATCGTCGGTGTCCAGGAGCTCCGGGCGTCCCACGACCTCGTGCTCGTTCCCGAACTGGCGCTCGACTACTCGGCCATCGGTATCGGCCTCGCTGCATTGGTCAACGACACCCTCCTCATCGTGTCGGAGGAGACGCCGATGCGTTCGGTTCAGCTGGCGCTCGAGGATCTTCGAGGCGTCAACGTGGATCATGTCGAGGTGGTCGTGCTGACCGGTATCCGGCCGCATCACTTGCGCAACAGCACCTGAGCCTCTCGACAGCACGGTCTGGAGCCGTGATGCCGAGAGCCTCCGGAGTCGTACCAGTCGAGTTGTGCTCAGGCGGCCGCTGCCAGGGAGTCGGTGCGAGCACGCGTTTCCCTACAACCAGGCAGCACCTGATGCGATCCTGGTGGTCGTGACCACGCATCGGTCGGGCAAGCAGTGTTCAGCCTGGCCGTGGTGCAGTTCGCTGCTACGTGGCGCGACTCGGATCGATCCGACGAGATTGCGGCGGCTCAGCGTGCGCCGCGGCCGCCGAGAACGACGGGTACGGTGCGCAGACAGATCAAGAGATCGTGGGTGAGCGACCAGTTGTCGACGTAGTACAGGTCGAGTCGCTTGTAGCTCTCGAACGAAGCGTCCGAGCGTCCAGATACCTGCCAGAGGCCGGTGAGGCCGGGCATCACTCGGAGGCGCTCTTTGGTTGCTTCGTCCCAACCGGCCACCTCGGACGGTAGCGCCGGACGAGGCCCGACCATGCTCATCGTGCCCCGCGCAACCGACACCAGCTGCGGGAGTTCGTCGATGGACAACTTCCGGAGGATGCGTCCGACCGCTGTCACACGTGGGTCCCGATCGATCTTGAAGAGCGGGCCGTCCGCCTCGTTGAGGTTGGCGAGGTCGGCCAGGCGGTCCTCGGCGTCGACGTCCATCGTGCGGAGTTTGACCATGGTGAACAGTCGGCCATTGATCCCCACCCGTGTCTGTCGGAAGAACACAGGACCGCGAGATGTCAACTTGATCGCCACCGCTGCGACGATCAACAGCGGCGCGGTGAGAACGACCATTGCCGACGAGAAGGCGATGTCGAAGATCCGCTTCGCGATCACGGGTGCGCCGGTACGGGCGACGGGCTCGACATACAGCATCGAACGGCCGTCGATGGTCTGGGGCCGCAAGCGCGAGATGTCGATGTCACGCAGCGCCGACGAGATCGTGACGTGGTAGCCGGCGTCGGTCAGTCGCCGTGTCATCGAGTTGACCTCGGCGTCGGGCAGCGCCGCGGGCGAGACGACCACACCGCTGGCGTTGAAGCGCTCGAGAATGTGATCGATCTCGTCGATCGAACCGATGACGTGGGCTCCGTCGCGATCGCCGATGAGCCCTACGGTTTCGTATCCCAGGGCGGGATTCCACAAGAAGAGCTTGCGAAGGTCTTGGGCGTGGGCGTCGGTGCCGACGATGACGATCCGCCGCCTGATGCGGGCTGACGCACGGAGCCGATCGAAGATCCTGCGGGCGGTAGCGCGTTCGACCACGAGTGCCGATGTCACCCAGATTCCGATGAGTGCCACCCACGCACGGGACAGGTCGTCCATCTTCACGGCGAAGGCGATCAGCACCATGAACGCCAGCCCGATCAGTACCGTTCGACCGACATGGAGCATCTCGTCGACGATCCTGGCGTTGGCTCGAGCGCGGTACAGCTGGTTCATCGCCGCACCCATGGCGAACGCAGGAATCGATGCGGCGGTCAGTGCGAGGTGCCGGTTGAGCTCGACCCCTCGCATCGAGTTGAAGACGACATTGATGCCGATCGCGATGGCCATCCCGATCAGGGCTGCGACGGCATCCGCGAGCATCAATCGGTGCCGGAGCATCTCGGGCGAGAGCAATGGTTCGGGTGGAGGTGTCGGCACGCTGTGCAGCGATGGCCGCGACGACTCTGAGCTGGGGTTTTGTGTCTTGCTCGCCGGGGTCTGGGCGCGGCTTTGCCGCCGCAGCGCCGCAGTCCTTCGGTCAGAGTCCGCCGTTACCACCATATGATTCCGCCTTGATTGAATACCGCTGCCGCCGGTCGAGAACCGGTACTAACGGTCTAACACAATTCACATTGAGTTGAGATCGAATTTGCGCTCCCGGTACCCGGATTTCCTGCGAATTGTCACGCAAAGTGCTGATTGCATCACCTTACGTTATGACGATCATGACGTCCAGAGCCTGCCTTGAACTTGCCCGGCTCGGCCGTTCGATCACGCCTCGTCGTAGTACTCTCGGCCGAGGTGGGTGATCTGGTCTTCACCCATCATCCAGCGCAGCGTGTTCTTCAGTTTCTCGAGCTGTACGAACAGGTCATGTTCGGGATGCAGGCCCGGAGCCACCATCGGAGCCTTGTAGTAGAAGCTCAGCCATTCCTGGATACCCGACATGCCGGCGCGCTGAGCCAGATCGCTGAACAACACGAGATCGAGTGCCAACGGGGCGGCGAGGATCGAATCGCGGCAGAGGAAGTCGACCTTGAGCTGCATCGGGTAACCGAGCCAACCGAACAGGTCGATGTTGTCCCAGCCCTCCTTGTTGTCGCCGCGCGGCGGGTAGTAGTTGATCCGCACCTTGTGGTAGACGTCGCCGTACAGCTCCGGGAAGCTCACCGGGTCGAGGATGTGTTCGAGCACGCCGAGCTTCGACTCCTCCTTGGTCTTGAAGTTGTCGGGATCATCGAGCACCTCGCCATCGCGATTGCCGAGAATGTTGGTCGAGTACCAACCGCTCAGCCCGAGCATCCGGGCTCGCAGCATCGGGCCGAGCACCGTCTTGATGAGGGTCTGACCGGTCTTGAAGTCCTTGCCGGAGATCGGCACGCCGCGCTCGACCGCGAGCTCGCGCAGTGCCGGGATGTCGACCGTGAGGTTGGGCGCGCCGTTCGCGAACGGCACGCCTTCGAGGATCGCGGCGTAGGCATACAACATCGATGGGGCAATGGTCGGATCGTTGGCGTCGATCGCGGCGTCGAACGCCTCGAGCGTCTGATGGGCCGGGCCTGGCTCGATGAAGATCTCGGTCGACGCGGCCCACAGCATGACGACCCGGTCGACCTGCTTTTCTTCGCGGAACTTGTTGATGTCCTCGCGGATTGCGTTGAGCATCGAGCGCTTGTCGATCGTGGCCATGGTGTGCTCGCCGTCGAGACGCTTGACGTAGCTGCGATCGAACGCCGCTGGCATCGGGCGGACGTCACGGAGCGCATCGGCGATGCCCTCGAGATGCTTGCCCGACTCGAGCACGCCTGCACGCTGTGCGGCCACGTAGGCGTCGTCCGGGAACGGGTCCCAGGCGCCGAACACCATGTCGTCGAGATCGGCAGTCGGCACGAAGTCCTTGATCAGCGGGCTGCGCCCATCGGTGCGCTTGCCGAGGCGGATCGTGTCCATTTGCGTCAGCGAACCAATCGGGGCGGCCTGCCCACGCTTGGCCAACTCGACGCCGGCGATCAGGGTGGAAGCCACGGCGCCGAGGCCAACGGTGAGGACACCGAGGCGGCCTTCGGCCGGCTGTACTGTCGGGGTAGGCGGAGTAGTCACATGGTGCAGGCTACTGGACCAAACGGGATCGGCCTGCTGCGAAGGACAGGTCATGCAACAGGAGGTATTCGGTACGACGAAGTCGCTCCAGCTCGGCGTGCACATCGGGCAGCAGAACATGACGATGCCCGAGATGCGCGCTCTGTGGCGACAGTCCGATGCTGCGGGTATCGATTGGATCTCGGTCTGGGACCACCTGGACGAGGCGCCTCCTGCCGGTGGCACGGTGCCTGATCAACAGCTACTGCTCCAACGAGCGCACCACACATCACGGCGACTACTTCTGCGCCGATGCTGCCGGCTCCAGTGCGCGGCCACATGCCCATGTGGATCGGTGGTGTGGGCGAGAAGAGAACGTTGCGGATCGTTGCAGGGCACGCGACCGGCTGGAACGCCGCCTATGTCTCGCCGGCCGATATGCGCGCCTCGGCCGGATCCTCGATCAGCACTGTGAGCGAGCAGGCCGGGACCCGACCTCTGTCGAGCGTTCGATCAAACCTGATGTTCAATCTCGGTATCGACGATCGGGCAGCGGCGGCTGCCGAAGCCGGCCTCGCCGCGCAATGGGGACCGATGTGGGAACGCGCTTCTGCCGGTGCGCTACTTGGCACCCCCGAGTCAGCCGTCGATCGAATCATGGAGAATCGCGAGGCCGGTGCCGACATGGTGAACGTCGCGTTGCGCGCCCCGGTATCGGGCGACGTGATCGATGCCTACCTGGCCCGGACGGTCCCAGCGGTGCGGGGCATGTGACGGCGCCCGCAGGTCTCGGGAACCACTGGATACCACGGTCGACGCTCAGATGAGCATGTCGTCGACCGTGATCGTGCCGGTTCCGGTGATCACGGTTCCGACGCCCATCTTGTTGTCGTGGTCGCGAATGATCCGCTTCAGCACCGTCAAGTCTTTCGCGAGCCCGGGCTGAGCTCGCGAGACCATCACACACCGATCGATCGGTTTGCGGATCGACAGCACTGCCGAACCGACGGTGATCTCACCGCCGG
>JAHEDX010000121.1 GCA_024641005.1 Acidimicrobiaceae bacterium | reverse complement strand
AACCCACAAGGAGGTAGCCAATGAGCCAGCGTCACCGCACTGCTGAAGTGCCGTTGCCGCCCAAACAGGAACTGCGTGCCCACGCCCACGGCGAACGGCATCGCATTCATGTCGAGCTCAATCAGGTCGCGCACCAAGTGAGCGCCGGCCTCGAGGCAGACGATCTGCACGAGCCGGGAACCGCTTGGAAGCCGGTCCACCATCACGACTCCGATGTCGCGAAGAACAAGGTTGCCAAGCAAACGCGCAACCGGCGGCATTGGAAGACGAAGATGTGGAAACGACGCACCAAGCTGCGTCAGGAGAAGGCCGAAGCGTTCCGCCTCGCAGGCGAGCCCTGATCACCTGGCCATCCACCAGCCGGTCGAGAGCCGGCTGACCATCGAGTTCGGTTCACCGGTCGTCGGTCGTTCGACCGTCAGCCGGTGAGCCAGGCCGTCGTCAGCTCGTCCTGACGCTGCGCCCACTCCTCGATCGTGATCGCGTAGCGCACGTGGTCTTCCCACGTGCCTGCGATCTCGAGGAAGCGTTCGGCAACGCCCTCGCTGCGATAGCGCAGCTTTTCCATCACGCGCCGGCTGTTGGTGTTGCGTGGCACGATGCAGATCTCGAGTCGGTGCAACTGCAGTTGGTCGAAGGCGAATCGGGTGAGTACCACCACTGACTCGGCGATGTAGCCGTGACCCGCCCGGGCCTGGTCGATCCAATAGCCGACCGATGCGTTCTGCAGGGCTCCGCGGGTCACATTGTTGATGTTCACCTCGCCTGCGAACTGCTGGTCGACGAACACCCCGAACGGGTAGGCGTGATCTGCGGCCTGCTCACGCTCTCGCAACACGCAGCGGGCCTCGAACGCGCCGCGGTCGCGGGCGATGTCGGGCATCGTGGGCTGGCGAAGGGGCTCCCATGGCACGAGCCAGGCCTCGTTGCGTACCCGTACTTCGCGCCAGGCCGAGAAATCGTGCGGGGCGAGTGGTCGCAACATGACGCGCTGGCCGTACAGCCTTGGCGAAGGTTGACGCCTGAGCAGTGACGATGGATGTCGAGCCATTGCCTACTGCTGCGGCTCGGTCTGCAACGTGACGCGGTCGAGGTGGAGCCGACGCATGAACGCCAACACGATGCTGCACGTTGCGACGATGGTCTCCACGTGGAGAGACGGTAGTCCAGGGTTGTGGGCGCGATCGGACGTGGTCTCGGTGGCGATCATCCTGAAGATCTCCTCGGCCGCTTCGCGGGTCAACTCGACCGACTCGGGCACCTGGTCGAGCCCGGTCTCGACCCTCGCCAACGAGTCGATCGTGGGGCCGGTGAAACCGAGCACCCGCACGTCGATGAAGGCCGGGTGTTCGCGCATGACATCGTCGAGATGATCGGTGATCGTGCCCAGCGCGTTGGTGAGTGCGTCGGGGCGGGGTGGATCATGGTCGCGCAGCCAACGGTCGGTCAGCGTGTCCGATCCCCAGGGAATCCGGATGTCGTGGTGGCTGCCATGGCGAACCGCCGTGTGGTCGCTGTGTACGGAGACGATGTCGACGGGGTCGACCACTTCATCGTCGACCGGGTCGAGATGCGCTGCGATCCAGCGGCCGACCGGATCGTCACCGCCTGCAAGGTGCCAGGCCCAGTGTGCGTGGAGACACTTGACCCCCAGGCGTGTGCCCCCCACGCCGCCGGAAGGGCGCGGGCCGACGTGGTCGTCGGGTATGTCTGCATCGCGTTCGGTCGCGTAGCGCTCGTGGGCAGCGGCGAGTTCGTCCGGAGCGATGTCGGCCTCGGCGGCATTGACCCCGCCGATCGCCTCGAGTTGCCCGATTCGCCGAATCTCGTCGGGGCCGATCAACCAGTAGCGAGTCGGCATCGGCGTGCCGTCGTCGAGGAACGGGGTGTTGCGCAATACGACCGGATCGCCGTGAGCATCGCTGACGACGATGTCGTACCGGCCTTGGGGTTCGCGTCCGAGCAGCTCGCGGACTCGGACGTGTCGGCTGTTCGCGTCGTTCACCTGCGTCGGCGCAGGAGCACCAAGACCAGTGTGATCGCGAGCACTACCGGAAGGATTCGCTTGAGGAGCGCCGGGCCGGCCATGTCGGCGAGATCGACCGGCTCGGCCGCCGGGCCCTCGATCTTGCGAACGGTCGGCGCCTCGGCTGTCGGAGCGGGGGCCGCGGCGGGCGCTGCTTCCGGCTCGGTGTCGTCGGTGGTGGCACCTTGTTCGTCGAGCATCGTGTTGAGGTTGTGCGAGAACTGATCGATCAGCTTGCGACTGACGTCGCCCATGATGCCGCGTCCGAACTGGGCGACCTTGCCGGTGATGTGCAGGTCGGCAGTGACGATGCACTTGGTGCTGGTCGGCGACAAGGCCTCGGCCGTGGCATGGATGTCGGCCTCGGCGTTGCCGCGCCCACCCGTGTCGCGTCCCTTGGCCTTGAGCATCGCGGTGTGTGCGACATCGTCGCGCTCGACGAAGTGCGCTTCGCCGGTGAACTTGGTCGACACGGCGCCGAGCTTGACCTTGACGTTGCCGCGGTAGATGTCGCCCTCGATCTCTTCGAGTTGGGCGCCCGGCAGGCAGGGAGCGATCCGCTCCACGTCGCAGATGATCGGCCACGCCTCGTCGATCGGCCGGTTCACGGTGAATTCGTTGACGATTTGTTCTGCCATGCTCGGAGATCCTCCAGGGTGTCGATGTCGACTGGCGACCCGGGGCATGGTATCTCCTGTACCAAGTGGCTGCTCAGCCGGATCAAGGATCGGGCGCCCTCGTCCCCGCTCGTCGGCAGGAGATGCCAGACGTCGTGATGCAGCCGGACCGGGTTGCGGCGCCGGCCGCCGTACGTGGCGACTGCGATCGGTGATGTGGCATCGGCGACGAGGCGCCACGCCTCTGGCCGGATGAACGGTTGGTCGGCGAGCCCGACGACGACTGCCCGAGCGCCCAGTCGTTCGGCTTCGGCGATCCCTGCTCGGAGCGAGGTGCTCTGGCCGTCGGCCCAGTCGGGGTTGTGCACGACATGGAGACGTCCCCGTCCGTGGGGGAGGTCGAGTTCGACCGCACCGGTCACCACGATGACAGGTCCGACGTCGGCCTCGAGCGCGGTGGCCACCGATCGATCGGCAAGGGACCGACCGTCGACGACGGCGGTGAGCTTGTGGCCGGGACCGTCGAATCGCGACCCTGCGCCGGCGGCCAGCACGATGACGACCGTCGTGGACACGTCCGTCGTCGCGGCGTCGTCGAGATCATCGATCTGGTCGGCGTCGCCGGTCATGGTCGAAGTATGCCGAACCCGGCGACGGGCGTCGCCACGGGCTGATCCGGAGCCGACGGTTCGGCGTCGAATATGACGGACGTGTTTCGTTCCGAGTTGTTTGTTGCGGTCGTGTGACGATAATGTCGTCATTCGACCACGGCGGGTGTTGGGTCTGCCACGGGAGCCTCATGATTCGAAGCACACACAACCGGACATCCCTGCTGTCGTTCCGACGTCGACTTGCCGTCGGTGTGGTCGTCGCGGGGGGATTGCTCGGCGCGACGGCGGTGGGCAATGCCGACGCAGCGCCGCGTTCCAAGTCCGAGGTCGTCGCCGCCGAGGCATCTCGGGCACTCGACTCATTGGCGAGCTGGAAGGCGACGCAGAACCCAGCCGACTATGTCCGGTTCGTCCAGGCCCGCGAGTTGGCTGCGGTCACCACGGCCAACGATCTCGAGATCGATCCAGATCAGTTGCGGGACGAATGGGCGGCGACCAGCGACGACAAGCAGGAGGCGGTGCTGTCGGCGCTGAGCCAGCTCGGCGTGCCGTACCGCACCTACAAGTCGAAGGCCGGTGTCGGCTTCGACTGCTCGGGTCTCACGATCTGGGCGTTCGACCAGGCCGGCCTCGACATTCCTCGCTCCAGCCGCGACCAGTTCCGCGCCGCGGTCGAGATCGACCACGACCAGGCCGAGGCCGGCGACCTCGTCTACTACCCCGGTCACATCGCGATCTACCTCGGCGCCGACATCATGGTCCACTCACCCAACAGCGGTAGCCACGTCGAGGCGGCGCACATTCCGACGAAGAGAAGTCTCCGGTTCGGTGACCTTGCCGATCCGGCGGCCAAGGCGCAGGCCCAGGCGGCCGCAGCGTCAGGTGCCGAGCGTCTCGGAACCGCCCTGGTGGATGGGGCCACGTCCGTCACGCAGTGACGGGGTGACCCTGCCGGTTCGCCTGGCGATGATCTCGGCACAGATCGAGATCGCAGTTTCCTCGGGCGTGCGGGCGCCGAGGTCGAGCCCGATCGGCGACATCAGCCGATCGAGATCGGCGGGGTCGGTGATGCCGACGTCGGCGAGCCGCTCCATGCGCTTGGCGTGCGTGGTGCGGCTGCCCATCACCCCGATGTAGCCCGCCTTCGTCGCGAGCGCCCCTTGCACCGCGGGCACGTCGAACTTCGGATCGTGGGTGAGGATGCAGACCGCGTCCCGGCTGCCCAGCTCGGCGCCGCGGGCCTCGAACACGGGTGTCGGCCAGGTGACCCGCACCTCGTCGGCCATCGGGAAGCGGCGTCGAGTGGCGAAGATCTCGCGTGCATCGCACACCATGACGCGGTATCCCAACACCTTGGCGACCTTGGCCAACGCAGCGGTGAAGTCGACGGCACCGAAGATCCACATCTGGGGTGGGCGTGCCCAGCTCTCGACGAATACGCGAACGACCGGGGTGTCCATCAGATCCTCTGGCGTGGTCTCGCCCTCGGGGCCGTAATGGCGGATGCCAGATCGGCCGGCTTCGAGTTCGGCGAGCGCATCACGGTGAGCGACCCGATCGAGTTCGGGATGGCCCAGCGAGCCGACCGGGTCGGCATCGGGTCGCACCAGCAGTTTGGCGCCGACGTGAGGACCTTCGATCACGGTGATCAGCGCGGCGGGTTGCTCGGCGCGGATCGCTGCCGCGAGGGTGTCGTATATCGAGATCACCAGTTCAGCTCCTCGATGAACAACCGGATCGTGCCACCGCAGGTGAGCCCGACCGCAAAGGCCTCGTCGTCGCTGTAGCCGAACGTGACGATGCCTGCCGCGCGATCCCCTTGGAGGATCGAGAGCGATTCGGTGACCACTGCACCTTCGACGCACCCACCGCTGACGCTGCCGACGACTTCGCCGATCTCGTTGACCGCCATCGCGGCTCCGGGATCACGGGGACCGGACCCCTCGATGTCGACGACTCGGGCGAGTGCTACACGTTTGCCGTCGGCGCGCCAGCGATCGATGTCGTCGAGCAGATCCTTCATGGGTCCAGTCTGCCTGAACGATCGGCCGTGTGCGGAGCCGTGAGGTCCGACACGGTGGCCGCGGTGCGGACCTCGAACAACCTGGACGTGACCCGGACCCGGCCGTCAGGGTTGGCTGATGACCTTGGCGAGCTCTTCGATCGCTTCGATCGAGTGACCCTCGACGAACGCATCGACGTAGGGGAGCGCAGCCGCCATGCCTCTGGCCAGCGGTGCGTATCCCGGCGTCACCTTGAGTGGGTTGACCCACACCAACTTGTGGGCAGCGCGTTGGAGTCGCTGCATCTGTTCGGCGAGCACCTCGGGGTCGCCGCGGTCCCATCCGTCGGACAACACGACGACGATCGCTCCGCGGGCCGTACCGCGTTGGCCCCACTCGTCGTTGAAGACCCGCAGGCCGTCGCCCAGCCGGGTGCCGCCGCCATAATCCGACACTCGCGCAGCGGCCCGCTGCAGCGCCTCGTCGGGATCGCGTGACGACAGCTCGCGGGTGAGGCGGGTCAAACGGGTGCCGAGCGCGAACGCCTCGACCTTTTGGCGCCCTGCCACTGCGGCGTGCACGAACCGGATCAACGCTCTCGCGTACGGCTCCATCGATCCGCTGACGTCGAGCAGGAGGACGAGCCGCCTGTTGCGTGTGGTCGGTTCCTGGAAATGGCGTCGCACGGGTTCGCCGCCGCCGCGCATCGCCGCTCGCACGGTACGGCGCAGATCGGGGCGGTCGGTGCGGCGATCAGCCGACTTGAGGCGCAACGAGCGACGTGGCGACCCGACGAGCCGCAATCGGCTCATCAGCTGCTGCGCCTGGATCAGCTCGTCGGCGGTGTACTCGGCAAAGTCCTTCTGGCGGAGCACCTCCGTTGCGCTGAATCGCAGCTCGATGACCGGATCCTCCGATGCTTCGGCGTGATCGGGGCCGGTGTCGTCATCTCCCGATCCGTCGTCGACGGCGAGCGTGATCTGCAGGGGTTCTTCTTCTGGTTCGTCATCGCTGCCGCCGCTCGCGTGGTCCCAGAACACACGGAACGCACGGTCGTAGATCTCGTGGTCCTCCGGCCGTCTCACGAGCGTGGCCCGACCGGCCCAGTACGTGGTGTCGCGGTCGTCCAGCCCGGTGGCCGCGAGTGCCTCACCGAAGGCGATCGTCGAACTGGTCGGCACGTCGACACCGGCGCCTCGCAGCACCCGGCTGAACGCCACTGCGATCTCGCTGCCGTCGCGGGTGCCCAGCGAGGTCGTCATCGCGGCCGGTGGGTTCGCGGGTGTCGGGCCGTCCGCGGGGCGGTCGGGGACCCGACGCCGCAAGGGTGCGGGATCGAGACACCCATCTAGCGGCTCGTGCCCTTGCTGCGCTCGACGGCTTGCTTGACGATGTCGGCAACACCGTGTTGTTCGATGCGGTGGTGGTCTTCGCGGTACTTGAGCACGGTGCCGAGCGTCGTGGAGACGCTGCGTTCGTCGAGCTCGGTGACGCCCAGTCGCCCGAGCGCGTTCGCCCAGTCGATCGTCTCGGCGACGCCGGGTGGTTTGTACAGGTTGAGGTCGCGCATCGATTCGACGGCCGCCGCGACCTGGCGTGCCAGCGCATCGGTGCAGGCGGGAACTCTGAGCCGCACGATGGCGACTTCGCGTTCGAAGCCGGGGTGCTCGACCCAGTGGTAGAGGCATCGCCGTTTGAGCGCGTCGTGCACGTCGCGTGTGCGGTTGGAGGTGAGCACGACGATCGGTGGCGTGGCTGCCCGGTACACGCCGAGTTCGGGAACGGTGATCTGGAAGTCGGACAGCACCTCGAGCAGGTAGGCCTCGAACTCGTCGTCGGCGCGATCGATCTCGTCGATCAGCAGCACCGGCGGCGGCCCCTCGCCGTGGCCGATCGCTCGCAGGAGGGCTCGTTTGATGAGGAACCGCTCTTGGTAGAGCTCGGCCTCGATCGC
>JAHEDX010000120.1 GCA_024641005.1 Acidimicrobiaceae bacterium | reverse complement strand
CCGATCTTCGCTCCGGGATAGAAGGACAGCGAGATGTTCTCGAGCACCGTCTTGTCGGGCGGGTAGTGCCTGGCCAGTTTGTAACAGGTGTAGATGAACTCGTGAGCCACTGATCCTCCGGTCGCGAAACGCAGGCGGTTGCGATACCCGGCGAGGCTACCGGCGGCCGGTTCAGGTGGCGGGCGCGAGATTCGGTTCGGGTGGCGGGCCCGTGAGCGCGGCGCGATTCTCGTGACGCGCGTCGAGCACCGCCTTGCCGAGTACCGCAGCGAGGATGATCGTGCCGCCGATGACGGTTCCCGGGGCGGGTCGCTCGGCGAGCACGAGAAAGCCCCAGACGGGCACCAGCACCATCTCGGTCTGCGCAAAGACCGTCATCGTGGCGGCCGGAACGTTGCGCGACGCCCCGTTGTAGAGCAGCGTGCCCGCCACCACGAACAGGCCACCGTGCACGACTGCCAACCCGATGTCGAGCACTGGTGGTACGAGCGTGTTGCCGTTCGCGATGGTGACCGCGACGCAGATCGCCACCATGACGACGCCGTAGCCAGGCAGCACCGGCGACCAATCCCTGTCGGGCGCGGAACGGACGATGGTCGTGTAGAGGGCGAACCCGATGGCCGCCGAGATCGCAGCCAGGTCGCCGATCAGGCTGCCCCCCTCGAGGTCACCGACCAGCATGATCGCGAGCCCGGCGAAGGCAACCGCGATCGCAGTGAGCGTTCGCCAGTTGAGACGCTCGCCCAGGAACGCCCGGGCCGAAGCTACACCGAACAGGGGTGTGGTCGCGCCCAGGAATGCGGCGTTCGCGGCCGATGTCGTCTTCACGGCATACACGAACCCGATCGAGGCCACCAGCAGCGACAGGTTGGCCGCCAGCATCCGTTTCCCCGATGTGTACGCGGTAATCGTCTGGCTCGGCCGTCGCTTCAACGCGTGCCAGGTTTCGATCACCACGATGATCCCTAGTGATCGCCACGCCAGGTATTGGAAGGTGTCGCTGCCGTCGGCGAGACGTGCGGTGATAGCGCCGAAACTCCAGACCGCCCCGGCCGACAGCGCCATCGCGGAACCGATCGCGGTCGCCGTCGCAGGCACCCTTGGCGACCGTCCCACGGCCACTCCTTTCGATCAAGCTACGAACCCGACCAGGAGCGGCGCTCCGGCATTTCCAGGGTAGCGCGCGGTGGCTCCCCGTCGATCGACCGGACCGTCCGATTCACCGGTTGGCGGCTGGATTTGTGCGTGGTGTCGGATCAGCCGTGGGGAACGTCGACCAGTGCGGAGTAGGCATCCGATGACAACCCCAGGTTGTACCGGATGGCGCCCCTGAGCTGGGCGACCAATATCTCAGGCTCGAGATGTTCCTGGAAGAGGGTGCGATCGATCGCCAGCCCATCGCGCAACGCGGTCAGGCGTACGGCCGCTGCGTCGCGGTCGGGGCACTCGAACTCGCCGGCGGCCTCGCCGGCGGCGATCAGCTCGATGATGGCAGCGATCTCGTGGGCGTCGAGGTCGCTCATGATTGCACGGATCTCTTGATTCCGACGCGTCTCTCCCCAGGTCTCGATCCACAGCAGCCACGAGGCGTCGGACGCGTCGGACGGCAGTGACTGGCTGAGGAGTAGGTCGAGTCTCGCGACGGCGGTGCCGTCGCCGTTGACGATGGAATCGCGAAACAACTTGTCGTCCTCGCTGGCGACGCGAAGAGCGGCAGCGATCAGCTCGGCCTTCGACGAGAAGTGATAGTGGACGAGTGCCGTCGACACGTCCGCGGTACGGGCCACGTCGGCGACCGTCATATCGGTGAAACCGACGTCGATGATCACGCGCACGACCGCCTCGAGGATGTTGGATCTACGCTGGTCCTTCGACGGATTCACCATCGCACCCCAGCGTACCGATACCCCTGGTCGCTAGTCGGCGACCGGTGCCGGGAAGCGAGCGTCGATCGGCGCGTCACCGTCCGGTGCCGGGATCCGGATGAACATCGGTGAGTAGTGATCGGGATCGTCGCCGCTCCAGGTGTTTCGCGAGATGCCGACCACGAAGGACGTCTCGTCTGCGCCGTACGGCACGATCGAAGCGAAGTAGGTGTTGCCGTCGTCGTCACCGGGCGCGACGGTCACCGTCGCGTAGGTGTGCCACGGACCCTCGGCAACTGCGGCGACGTCGAGATAGATGGTGTCGCCCCACCAGTCGCCGACCTTCGTGACAGCGACGAAGCGACCCTCGAACAAGGTGATCTGGCTGGGATTGACGGCCCGACCCTCACGCGGGATGACGGGCGCGGCGTCCGACTCCTCGGCGGTCCAGCCGGTGCCGTCCCAGTAGTCGGGGAGCGCCTCGAAGTCGGAGCGCGGGACGCGCGCGACCGTGACGTCCGGGCCGCACGAGAAGTCGTGGGCGCGGAAGGGTGGGTCGGCGAAGGGGAAGAGATCCCACCCGAACTGCCGGTAGCAGTGCGCGTACAGATACGTGAACCCGCCCTGCGATACCACCGACCAGCCGTACAGCTCGTTCGATGGGTTCGGCGCCAGGCGAACGTCGTCGACGGTCAGCGTGTCCAGCTCGATCGACACCAACCAGGTCGCCACCGGTTCGGTGTGCACGAGATAGCCGGGACCGTGCTCGCGCATCTCGGCGACGAAGACGTTGAGGCGGCCATCCAGGCCGATGCCACCGCCGAGCGGCCAGAACCAGTGCACGAATCGATCGGTCCGGTTCGCCAGGATGTAGGAGGCGGGCGCATCGGTCGATCCGCTGCGGAGCAACTGGAAGCATCTACCGCTCTGCAGGAGACCGACGTTGTGGACCAGTTCAGGCCCGTGTGAGGTCGGCAGGAATGCGTCCTGGAAGAGCCAGAGGACACGCCCGTCGGGCAGGGCGAACGGCCGCTGGTAGTCGGCGCCGAGCAGTGGCCGACCCGCATCGAAGAACGCGGTCAGCTCGACCGGGCCAGTTCCGGCTGCACAGACAGGATCCGGCAGATGTGCGGCGACGGTTGTCTCGCCGAGCGTGATGAAGCTGGTATCGGCGGGCACTGCGGGTGACGGGGGAGATGACCGGGACGGTGATGTCGACCGGTCGACGAGGGATGCGGTGCCGCTGTCGTCACCGATGGGTGCGGACGCGTCGCCCCCGATCCGGGCGTCGGGAAACTGCGTCGTGGGCGCCGGGCCAGCGGCGTTGACATCGAACTGCCGAGTCGGGGTGGCTGTCGATCCACTATCGATGCGGTCGTCGCCGTCAGACGCGGCGGACGGTGACGCGAGCGTCGCGGAGGACTGAAAGACGGCCAGGCCCCGGCCCCGAGTGAGGGAATGCCGCAACCGGACGCAAACAGCACCAGTGCCGTGAGCGCTCGCGTGGAGTGTTGTCGAGAAGCGATCGTCCACACACTCATCCACCCCTTCCTCAACTTCGACGATGACCCCGATCGGTAGAGCACGAGTCGAATCTCGGTCGAGCGCCGGTGCTGCCGAACCGTCTGCAAGGCGCGATCGCGGCTCCCGTGCCGGCGTGGCTCCATGCCGACGCCGAGTGTTCGTCGTGCCAGAATCGGCAGTCGTGAAACCGTCTCTCGCCGCGGGCCCCGAGATCGTCGCGATTCCGGGGCCGACCGTCGTGCCTGCCCGAGTGCTCTCGGCGATGCATCGGGCGATGCCCGACATCTACGACGGTGAACTCCTGGCGGTCACCGACGAGGTGTTCGACACACTGCCCGGTCTCGCAGGCACGTCGAGTCGCGGGTTCGTCACCATCAGCAACGGTCACGGCGCCTGGGAGATGGCGCTCACCAACACGCTGTCGCGCGGCGATCGCGTGCTCGTGCTCGATTGCGGTCGATTCGGAGCGGTCTGGGCCGAGATGGCGAGTTTCGACGGTCTCGACGTCGAGATGCTCGAAGCGGCCCCCGGCCGGGCGAACGATCCGGCGCGCTTGGAGGAGCGGCTGAGTCTCGATCCGTCACACGACATCAAGGCCGTCCTGATGGTGCATGCCGACACCGCTTCCTCCGCTCGCAATGACGTGCCCGCCTTCCGTCGGGCGATCGATGCCACCGGCCATCCGGCATTGTTGATGGTCGACTGCATCGCGACGATGGGTTGCGAGCGGTTCCTGATGGACGAGTGGGGGGTCGATCTCGCCTTGGCGGCGTCGCAGAAGGGGTTGATGACACCGCCCGGCCTCGGGTTCGTGTGGCCGGGACCGCGCGCTCTGGCCGCACACGCCACCGCAGACCTGCGGACCCGGTACTGGGACTGGACGTATCGCACCGAGCAGGGCCCGCACTATCTCCGCTACTGCGGCACCCCGCCGGTTGCCCACCTGTTCGGAATTCGCGAGGCGCTGCGCATGATCGAGGAAGAGGGGCTCGAGGCCCGGTGGGCACGTCACCGTGTGCTGGCCGACGCTGTGCGAGCAGCGGTCGAGGCGTGGTCGGCTCCAGGCGGGTTGTCACTCAACGTCATCGAAGCGTCCGAACGCTCCAACTCGGTCACCACGATCCGGACCGGTTCCGTCGACGCCGTCGAGCTGTCACGGATCTGCAAGGACGAGATGGGTGTCACGCTCGGCGTCGGCGTCGGCGATGTCGCCGGTGCCTCATTTCGCATCGGCCACATGGGCCACGTCAATGCGCCGATGGTGCTGGGGGTGCTCGGTTCGGTCGAGGCAGCGCTCTCGGCGATGGATGCGCCGATCGGCGGCTCCGGCGTCGCAGCCGCGGCATCGTCGTTGGCGGGAGCGCTCGCCGGAGACGGATGAGCGATGGAGCGGCCCCTCATGCAGATCTCGGGGCCCACGCTCGACGCTGCAGATCCGGTCACACTCGGACATTTCTACGAGCGGATGCTGGGATGGGAGATCGTCGACGTCGAGGGACCGCGACCGGGTCATCCGCCCGAGGATGGGTGGGTCAAGTTGCGTTCGCCCGGCGGTGACCTCAAGCTGGAGATCCAATGGGACCCCCACTACACGCCGCCCGCCTGGCCGTCGCGCTCCGGTGAGCAGTCGATGATGATGCATCTCGACATCGCCGTCGACGACCTCGACGCCGGGGTGTCGTGGGCGGTGTCGTGCGGTGCAGCCGTCGCCGCGCACCAGCCACAGGGAGACGTCCGCGTGATGCTCGATCCGGCCGGTCACCCGTTCTGCCTGTTCGAGTCGGCGATCGACGCCTAGCGAAACGCTCGGCCTCACTTACGAAACGTGCCAGGCACCTTTCGTAAGTTCGCGGGCGGCCGCCGAGCGGGTCCACTCGACCACGTCGTCGCGGGTGATCAGCGCGTCGTGGGCGACCACCTGTAGGGCGAGGCCGTCGAGCACCGACAGCAGGCGCCAGGCGGCGGCATCGGCGTCGTCGGTCGCGAACGCACCCGACTCGACGCCGCGTTCGATGATCTCGCGGACCAGCGACTGCCATTCGCGGTTCAGGCGTCGTGACACCTGTTGCAGGGCGGGCCGCCGTGCCGCCTCCGCCCATGCGTCGAGCCACAGCTGCATCGTCCAGTCCGATTGGACGGGTGCGTAGCTGTCGATGAAGACGTCGAGTTGCGCCGCCGCCGACGGTTTGTCGCCGATGGCGGTGCGAGCTCGCGCGAGATCCCGGCTCGCAGCCTCGTCGAACGCGGTCGCGAGCACGTCGTCCATCGAGTCGAAGTAGTGGTGGATCAGGCCGCTCGACGTGCCCATCTCGGTCGCGACGTCGCGCACGGTGGTGGCGCCCAGCCCCTTGCGTCTGGCAACGGCCAGCGTGGCGTCGGTGATCGCCTGGCGACGGTCGTCGGGGGAGAGTCTGGCCATTCACCACGCAGGCTAGGCACATATTGCGCACTTGTCCAACAACGCGGTACGGTCTCGACATGCTGCGACAATCGCCGTTCCACGATCGCGTGACGGCCGCCAACCAGACCTCGCTCTGGAGCCATTGGGCCGGCCACCTCGTCGTCGACAAGTACCAGATGTCCGAGAAGTGGGAGTACATGGCGGTTCGCAACGCGGTCGGCCTGTTCGACTCGTCCCCGCTGTACAAGTACCGGATCACCGGGCCCGACGCCGAGCGCTATCTGAGTGGAGTGCTCACGCGCGACATCCGCATGTGCCGGCCAGGGCAGGCGCAGTACACGATCTGGTGCGACGATCGGGGCTACGTGAACGAGGACGGCGTCGTGTTTCGTCAGGCCGCTGACGACTTCTTGCTCACGGCGGCCGAACCCAACCTGTCGTACTTCCAGAATCTGATCGGCACCGACCGCGTCGAGATCACCGATGTCACCTATGACTCCGCAACGCTCGCCGTGCAGGGCCCGCGCAGCCGCGTCGTCCTATCCGAGCTCGCCCCCGAGGTGAACCAGCTCGGATTCTTCGACCACACGTCGGCCAAGATCGCCGACGTCCCGGTCACGATCTCGCGCACCGGCTTCACCGGAGACCTCGGATTCGAGATCTACGTCGATGCCGCAGATGCCAACGCGGTGTGGGACGCCGTGAGCGAAGCGGGTGCGCCCCACGGCCTCGTCCCGTTCGGTCAGACAGCGCTGCTGATGGCACGCATCGAGGCCGGATTGCTGCTCATCAACGTCGATTTCGAAGCCAGCCGGTTTGCCGAGAACGACGAGCATCGTTCGACCCCGATCGAGCTCGGGCTCGGCTGGATGCTCAAGGGCATAGGCGACGACAGCCGTCCGTTCATCGGCCGCAAGGCGATCCTGCGCGAGCAGGCCGAGGGAACGTCGCGTTGGAAGATGATGGGGCTCGTCGTCGACTGGGACGACTACGAGCGTAAGTACACCGAAGCCGGCATGGTGCCCCCGAAGGACCACACACCGGTGCACGAGGACATGATGGTGTACGACGACCAGGCGCAGCGCGTCGGTTACGCGACCAGCTTCATGTACTCGCCGGTGCTGCAACGTCACATCGCGCTCGCCCGGTTGCGGCCCGACATGGCCACACCGGGTGCCAAGGTGAACCTCGAGTTCACCATCAATCATCATTACGTGCAGGTCGGTGCCCACGCCGCCCGCACGCCGTTCTTCACCCCCGACCGCAAGACAGCGATGCCCGCACAGCCTGGAGACGAATCATGAGTAGCCGCGAGTACGACGCGATCGTCATCGGAGGCGGCCACAACGGCCTCGTCAACGGGGCGTATCTCGCCAAGGCAGGGCTGCGCACGCTGATCCTCGAGCGGAGGCACCTCGTGGGAGGCGCCGCGATCACCGAGGAGTTGCGGCCCGGGTTCAAGTTCACCACGTTCTCGTACGCACTGAGCCTGCTGCGTCCGAACATCATCCACGAGCTCGATCTGGTCAAGCACGGCTTCATGCCGTTGCTGATGCCGTCGACGTTCTGTCCGATGGAGAACGGCGACAGCCTGGTGATGGGCCAGGACCG
>JAHEDX010000054.1 GCA_024641005.1 Acidimicrobiaceae bacterium | reverse complement strand
CCGGGCGGGGCTGACGTCACCAGTCATCGCCGGAACTCACTGGTACCGCACGCGCATTCGCGTGCTCGGTCCACTGTTGGGGCTGGTGCCCATGGCCGTACTCGGAATCGTCGCCATCGTGACGCTCCGAGTGGGTGACGGCCGCATGAGCGGCCTGATCGGGCTGGTCGGCGGCGTCTCAGCGGCGCCAGGATTGCTGGTCGCCGGCGCTCCGTTCGCCGACGAGGGCGGCTATCCCGTGGCCGTCGTGGCCAGCATTCCGCTGTGGCTCGTGCTCGGGCTGATCGCGTCACGGCGCGCCACCAAACGCCCGGTGGCCTCGTGGCGCGACTATTGGCGCGAGCTGACCTGGCTGACGATCGGCGTCGTGATGGGTGGCATCGCGGCTCTCGTAGCAGCGACGACGATCCTCGGCGAGTCGCTGGTCCTCTGACCGCAGCGCTCACACCGACACCAAGTCGCGCAACACCGCCAGTTTCGCCGGGCCGATCCCCGGTACCCGATCGAGATCGTCGACCGATGCGAACGGTCCATTTCGTGTCCGGTCCTCGACGATCGCTGAAGCCGTCGCCGGCCCGACGCCGGGCAACGACTCGAACTGTTCGGCGGTCGCTCGATTGATGTCGAGCGGGCTCGACGGCACGTCGAGGTCGCCCCCTGCCGGCACCCCCGACGGAATCGTGGCCGGATCCAGTTCGCCGACCGACGGCACATAGATCCTCGCCCCGTCGAGCAGCGGCGAAGCCAGGTTCACTCCCTCGAGCAGGGCATCCGTCGATGCCCCGCCCGCCGCAGCAACGGCATCGTGCACACGATCACCGCGTCCGAACTCGTACACGCCGGGCGATCGAACGGCGCCGGCGACGTGCACGACGATGATCGCGCCCTCGTCGACCGCTGAGACCGGGGAAGGCACGGGCAATGTCACGGTCACCGGCGACGACCCCGACGCCGACGCGTACGGCAGCACCGCTTCGGCCGACGGTGCCGGCGACCTCACCAGCCAGTACGCGCCGGCACCGACCGCCAGCGTGCAGCACGCCGTGACGATCAGTCGACCGAGGCCGAACCATGCCAGCCAGGCGCCGGCGAAGTCACCGACTCGACGCGGTGGCGTGGGTCGCGGGGGTAGATCTGAGGATTCGGCCATCGACGTTCTCCGTGGTCGGTGCGCAGCGCGCACGCTCTACATCGGAGGAAGCCGGAGCCATCACTGTATCCGTGATCGGAACGATCCGGAAGGGGGAGGGTTGACGCTCAGAACAGCCGAGCGGTGAGGAGCTTGCGGTACTGAGCGGTCCGCGGATCGTGCGCCCCCATCAGTTCGAGGATGTCGATGAACTGCTGGCGGGCGTCGTCGTCGTCCTTGACCTGATCGAGCAGTGCCGTCAGTGTCGCGTCGTGATCGTCATCGGGTGCCTCGCCGAGCCGCGCCATCGCAGCGAGATGACGCGTGCGGTCGTCTTCGGGAATGCGGCTGAGCAGGGCGAGCGCCTCGTCGTTGTCGCCCCTGGCGATCAAGAGTTCGGCCAGCGCCACGATCGCGTCCTCGTTGCCCGGGTCCATCTCGAGTGCCTGCAGCAGGGATGCCTCGTCGCCGGCGGCGACCAGGCTGTGCAGCAGGTTGTCCTCGGGAGTGGGCAACAGACGTTCGACGAACTGGCGGACCTCGTGCTCACCTTGCGCACCCATGAAGGCGTCGACGGGCTGCCCGTCGACGAACCCCACGACCATGGGGATCGACTGCACACGAAACGCCTGAGCGATACCCGGATTCTGATCGATGTCGACCTTGACCAGAACCGCCTTGCCGTGAGTCTCGGCGACCACTTTCTCGATGATCGGGCCGAGTGTCTGGCATGGCCCGCACCAGGGCGCCCAGAGATCGACGATGACCGTCGCCGTAGCCGATCGGTCGATGACTTCGGTCTGGAACGTTGCGTCGGTGACATCGATGGCCATGGGAAAACCCTACCGGAGGGTGACCACGACGGTCAGAGCCCATCTCGGTCGACCGTTCGACACGGTCGCTGACGTCGAAGCAACCAGGGCGGTACCCTGCCAACGTGAGCGATGACAGCCTGCGCTGGCTGGCCCCCCGGCCAGATCTGACCGATCCGGTCATGGTCGTCATGCTGGGCGGGTGGATCGACGCCGGCGGAGCCGCTCGCGCCGCGATCGATGCGATCGAGGAGGAGGCGGAAGCGAGCCCTGTGGCTGAGCTCGACGACGATGTGTATGTCGACTTTCGTGCCAGACGTCCCATGATGGAACTGCGGGAAGGGCTCAACTCGGTACTGCATTGGGAACGGATCACGCTGTCGGTCGGACGCGATCAGACCGGGCGCGACCTCGTGCTGCTCACCGGGCCCGAACCCGACATGGCGTGGCATCGCTTCACTCGCGCCGTCGGAGAGTTCGCCGCCGAGATCGGCGTCCAACAGATGGCCCATCTCGGCGCCTACCCCTTTGCCGTGCCCCACACGCGTTCGGCGCGCCTGTCTGTCACCAGCCCGTCTCAGGACGTCCTGGCGCGGGTGCCTTTCCTGCGGAGTTCGATCGACGTGCCCGCCGGAATCGCCGCTTCGCTCGAACACGACTTCCACGATCGAGGGATCGCCTCGCTGGGCATCTGGGCCCAGGTCCCTCATTACATCTCCGCAATGTCGTATCCGGCTGCCAGCGTCGCACTGCTCGAGGGGCTACGGGAAGCAACCGGCATCGTCATCGACGCGGCCTCGTTGCGTACCGAGGTCATGATCCAGGGTCGCCGTCTCGATACGTTGATCTCCGGCAACGACGAGCACGCAAAGATGATCGAGCAGCTCGAACAGCTCTACGACGCCTCCGACGACGACTTCCCGATCGACAGTGACGGCCCGTCGCTCGAGATGCGCAGCGGAGACGAACTCGCTGCCGAACTCGAGGCGTATCTGCGCGACCAGGACTGATCCTCGCTCCTATTGCGGGTAGTCGGCCAGATCGCTGACCGCTGAGGTCACGTCGAGCGACCGCAGCGGTGTCGCGTCACCGCCCGACGCATCGATGATCGTGAGATAGTTGAAGCGCATCATCGCCAGCCACGAGTGCTCGGGGTCACCCGGCGAGCCGAGCAGATCGTCGTCGCGTAGATCGTCGACATAGTCGACGCCGGTCTCCGCTGCGATCTGCCGCAAGATCGGAGAAGCAAACACCTCGCTCCCGAAGATCGCTCTCACGCCCGTCGACTCGACCTGCTCGATGAGCGCGGCGACATCCCGGGGAGTGGGTTCGTCGAACGACGAAGGCTGCACCGCACCCAGCACGGTCCATCCGTACTCGACTGCGAAGTAGGCGTAGGCATCGTGGTAGGTCAGCAAGAGTCGTTGCTCGGCAGGCACGGTCGCCGTCGCCGAGCGGATCGCCCCGTCGAGGGCGTCGATCTGGGCGGCGAAGGCCTCGAAATTCGCTCGGTACCGGTCGGCGCGTGCGGGGTCACGAACGACCAGCACGTCGAGCACGAGTCGGGCGTATCGACGGGCCATCGGAGGGTTCGTCCAGAGATGCGGATTCGGTCTGCCTGCCGCCTCGGGGAACGAGAAGTCGAACAGATACGCCTCAGGGGGCAGCACGGTCGTGCCCAGCTCGCAGAGCTCGCCGCCGTCACTCAGGTTCGCGAGCGCGAGTTCCCTCGTGGGCTCCTCGAGCCCCAACCCGTTGAGGAAGACGATGTCTGCAGTTTCCAAGGTCGCTGCCACGCTGGGCGACGGGTCGAACGTGTGGCTGTTGCGGCCCTCGGGTACGACCCCCACGACCGACGCCCCGGAGCTGCCCACGATGGTTGCGACGATGCTGGTGATCGGCGCAACCGTCGTCGCGATACGGAGTTGCCGGCCGATGACCGGCGGGCCTTCGGCGCACCCGGGCGCTGACGATGCGGCACCGTGCGACCCGCATGCCGACGCGACCGACAGTGAGACAGCGATGGCGAGAATTCCGGCACGCCGCCCGATGAGCATCCGGCCAGTATGGCGGCGTCCTCCGATGTGAGCACGGCGTGGGGGCATGGCTACCGTCGCTGGCATGAAAGTCGATGCTTCATTGTCCGGTTCGATCACGAACGCGGGCCGCTCTGCGGCAGACCTCGAAGCAGCCGGCTATTCCGGCGCCTGGACAGCAGAAACCGCTCATGACCCGTTCCTTCCGCTGGCGGTGGCGGCCGGGACCACGTCAGAGATCGAGCTCGGCACATCGATCGCGGTCGCCTTCGCGCGGAATCCGATGTTGCTCGCGAACATCGGGTGGGACATGCAGGCGTTGACGCAGGGCAGATTCGTGCTCGGGCTCGGCAGCCAGATCAAGCCGCACATCACGAAGCGATTCTCGATGGAATGGAGCAGTCCTGCCGCCCGGATGCGCGAGATGATCCTGGCAGTTCGCGCGATCTGGGACACCTGGCAGAACGGCACACCGCTGCAGTTCCGAGGAGAGTTCTACAGGCACACCTTGATGACACCGTTCTTCACGCCCGACGCCGCCGACCTCGGCGACTTCGGACCTCCGAAGATCTTTCTCGCCGGTGTCGGGGAGTTGATGACCGAGGTAGCGGGCGAGGTGTGTGACGGATTCTTCTGTCACGGCTTCACCACCGAGAGGTACCTGCGTGAGGTCACGCTGCCGGCCATCGAGCGAGGCCGGGCGAAGGCGGGCAAGACCATGGACGGTTTCGAGATCGTCGGCCCGTCATTCGTCGTGACGGGAGCGACCGACGAGCAGATGGACAAGGCGATCACCGGGACGAGGCAACAGATCGCGTTCTACGGATCGACGCCCGCCTACCGCAAGGTGCTCGAGATCCACGGCTGGGGCAGCCTTCAGGACGAGCTCAACGCTTTGTCCAAGCAGGGCAAATGGGTCGAGATGGGCGACCTCATCGACGACGAGGTGCTGAACACCTTTGCAGTCGTGGGCGCCCCCGAGGACATCGCCCCCGAACTGGGCCGCCGGTATGCCGATGTGATCGGCCGTATCTCGTTCTACGCGCCCTACAAGAGCGACCTCGATCGTTGGAGCGCCGTCCTCGACGGGCTCAAGGCGCTCTGAAGCACACGACGGCGTCGATCCCGCCCGTCGGCGAGGGATGCAGCTCTGCCGTGCCGTCGCCGGCCGCGACGAGCTGCTGCACGATCGCCAGTCCGAGGCCTGAGCCGCCTGTCGCCGAGCCCGACCCACGCCAGAATCGATCGAATGCCCGCGCACGGTCGGTCGCCGACATACCGGGGCCTTCGTCGATGACATGAAGTTCGACGACGTGGGTTCCCGCCTTCACGCTGATCTGCAGCTTCGCTCCTGGCGGCGACACCTCGAGGGCATTGTCAACGAGGTTGTCGATGATCTGTTCGACCGCGCCCGCGACGGCGAGCACCCGAACACCATCGGGCGTGCTGGGCTCGATCTCGACCGATCGTTCGTCGGCGAGCGGCGCCCAGTGGTCGGCGCGGTGCTTCACGACCGCGCTGAGGTCGACCTCGACGGGTCCGACGGCGGTGTCCTCGGCCCGGGTCAGAGCGAGCAGGCCTTCGATCATCCGATGCAGACGATCGGTTTCGACCAGCGCCTCGTCGAGCGTGTGCGTCGCATCGCCATCGCCGTCGATCTGCTGGGCCAACTGCTCGAGTCGTAGTCGAAGCGCCGTCAGTGGTGTTCGGAGCTGATGCGATGCGGTGCCGGCGAAGGCTCGTTGACGGTCGACGAGCTGTCCGAGCCGGCCCGCCATGGAGTTGAACGACCCTGCGAGCGCGCGGATCTCGGGTGGACCGTCCGCATCGTTCGCCCTGGTGCTGAGATCTCCCGCCGCGAGCTGATCGGTCGCTTTCTGCAGCCTGCTGATCGGACGGGTGATGCTGAGCGCGAAGATCACCGCCACAGCGACCGCGATCAGCAGCGAGATCAGCGCCACCGTCAATAGCCCTCGCACATTGTCGGCTGCCTGTTCCGATACCACCCGCTCGGGAGCGCTGAGCCGCACCGCCCCGACCACCTCGTCACCTGACAGCACTGGGACGGCAACGAAGAACAGGGCTTCGCCGAGGGTTGCGGAGGGCCGTTCGCCAGTGGTGGGCCTGCCGGCCAACGCCTCGGTGAACTCGGGGCGATTGGAGAAATCCTCACCCAGGACGCTCTCGTCGGATCCGACGACACCGGTCGCTTGCGCATCGACGATCGCGACTCTGACATCCTCCTCGAAGCTGTACCGGCTGACGAGCGCCGTCAGCGACGGATCGAGTACCGCCGTGCCGTCGTCGAGAGCCTTCTCGGCTCGGCCTGCCAAGACGAACGCGTCACGTTCGAGCCTGGTGTTGAGGCGGTCCCGTTCGACGCGTTCGAGATGTCCGGCAAGTGGGATGTCGTGTACCGCGAGCACGAGCGCGACCACGCCGACCAACACCAGTAGCAGCCGGTTCCTCACTCCCCCGCCTCGGTCGGGATCTCGAGCCGAAACCCGACGCCGCGAACCGCTTCGATCCAACTGGCGTTGCCCAACTTCCGTCGGATACCTGCGACGTGTGCGTCGACCGTCTTCGTCGGTCCGAACCAGTTCGAGTCCCAGACGTGCTCGACGATGTCGATGCGGGTCCGAACCGCACCGGGATCGTCGGCCAGAAACGACAGCAGCTCGAACTCCTTCGGGGTCAGCGCCAGCTCGGTCACGGTACCTTCGATATCGAGGGTCGCTCGATGAGTTCGACGGTCGATCCTCAACGGGCCCACCGCCAAGACATCGTCGGACTCGTCGCCCGTCGCTCCCGAGACATTCGATGCCGCCTGCCAGCGCCGCGTGACGGCTCGGATCCGAGCCACCAACTCGCGGAATCCGAACGGTTTGACGACATAGTCGTCGGCGCCCAACTCGAGGCCGAGCACCCGGTCGAGTTCCTCGCCCCGTGCCGTGATCACGATGATCGGGACATCGGACACCGCTCGAACCGCTCGACACACGTCGTAACCGTCCATGTCGGGCAACCCGAGATCGAGGAGGACGACGTCGCCGAGTTCTGCCTCGATCGCTGCTTGACCGGTGGCGACGTGCGTCACGGTGTAGCCGGCTCCGCGCAGCGAGTCGCTCAGCGAACTGGCGATCGAAGGGTCATCTTCCACGAGCAGGACGTGCACGGGACCCATTGTCGTCGCTCCACCGTTGGAAATGCGGTGTTCATGGTCGGATCTGCCGATCCAGTGCATCTTCTTGGACGTTCCTTGGATAACTGCGACCCGAGCCCTGGCCGATCGGTTCGTACGGTGGGCCCCACGGAATCGCACCTCGCGATATCCGCCGGTCTACCCCCGATCGATCTGCCCAGAATGGAGACAACATGAAAACCACGATCGCAACAGCGCTATCGGTGGTCGGTGTTCTCGGTGCCGGTTCCGCAGCCGCACTCGTCAACACACAGATTCTCGATGGTTCGCCCGGCGAGTCGACCGCCTCGGCGGCCGTGCTGCCGCCCGCATCCACCGTCGATGTCTCGATTCCCGAGATCGTCCTCGACTCGTTGGAGCCGGTGTCGACCCTGGCCACGACTGAGGATGACGACGAGTCTGTCCCCACCACGACAGAGCCGGCGGCGCCCGCGCCGACGGGATATCTCACCGCCTTCAATGTCGGCGATGCCGGAATCGTCACCGTCGACGTCGTCGACGGTCAGATCCTGCTCGTGAGCGCCGAACCCAAGCCGGGTTGGGACACCACCAAGGCTGAAGGGTCCGACGACGACAACGAGGTTCAGGTCGAGTTCACCTCCGCGACCGTGCTCGTCGAGTTCGAAGCTGCGTTCGTCGACGGCCAGATCGTTCCGAAGGTCACGTCGAAGTCGATCGGAGTCACCGCTGCACCTGCCGGTGCGTCCGCCGCGACCCCACCACCTCCTGCACCCGCTTCGGCACCGACCGTCACCAGTAGCCATCACGACGACGACGAGTACGAATCAGACCACGACGACCACGATGAGCGCGAGGAGCGCGACGATGACTGAGGGCACCGACGCCGCGCAAGCCGAGCGACTCGCCCGGTTGAATCAGCGACGCACGCCCGAAGCGTCCGCACCGCCCGACAACCGCCCGAGCCCTACCTCACCGACGGGCCACCACCGGTCCACCAACGCTGACGGTTCCGGTCCGGTGTTCGAGCCACCGAGTTGGACCCGGGCCGACCCAACGGCCCCTGGTATCGCCGGGCCGAACCGAACACGTCCGGCCGGGCGCCGCAGATCGCCGGCATCGACCGCGAAGATCGTGACCGTCGGAGCCTCGACCACCGCAGTGTTGGGCATGATGGCGGGGTACGGCATTGCCGACCACGCCGCTGCCGGCAAGCCGGTCCTGCTCACAGCCGACGAAGCAGCATCCATCGCCATCCCGGGAGCGACGGTGCCCGTCGTCGCCGTGCCCGCGGCCACAGCACCGCCCGATCTCACGGCTCCGCCCCAGGTCATCGTGGTCGTGATCGACGCGGCGACGGGCCAGCCCATCTCGGGCGATTTCGACCTCTCGAAGCTGGCAGCGGCGCCCCCCGACGCTGCCGGCACGCCGACGTCGTCCGGCCAGGCCACAGGCACTCCCACTGCAGCGAACCCTGCACCGGTAGCGGCACCGACAACAGCACCGGCACCGGTAGCGGCGCCGGCTGCAGTCGACCTCGCCGTGCCGGCACCTCCACCCCCTCCCGCTCCGGCGCCAGCGGCAGCACCGCAGCCAGCAGCAGCGCCGGCACCGGCAGCGGCGCCACAGCCCCAGGCAACCAGCAGTGGGAGCTGACACCTGCCGACGCGTCGCGACCAGGGCCACGACCCGAGTGATGAGCTGCGATGCGACGGTGATCGTCACCGCCGCCGAACCGTCCGGCATGGGGTTCGACTCCCAGGCGACAGCCAAGCTGGCCCGGCAAGCGATCGGACGACTGGGCGAACTCGAGCAACGCTGGAGCCGGTTCCGGCCGGCCAGCGAGATCAGCGAACTGAACAACGCCGAGGGTGCTCCGCGCACCGTGTCCCACGACACCATGCGCCTCATCGAGGCCTTGGTGCAGGCGTGGCATGTCACCGACGGAGCGTTCGACCCCACTCTGCTGGGCACACTCGTCGAACTCGGGTACGCAGCGAGTCGTGACGACGCCACGCTCCGCACCTCTCTGGCGCCCGAGATCATGCCCCGAGGCCGACCCGCCGACATCCTCGTCGAGCCGAGCACAGGCTGGGTGCAGATGCCGCGAGGCACCACGCTCGACCCCGGTGGACTGGGCAAGGGATTGGCCGCCGACATCGTGGTCGAAGAGCTGATCGCGGCCGGTGCGCTCGGCGCCCTCGTCGAGATCGGTGGTGACATTCGGGTTGCCGGTGCACCCCCGTCAGGGAGCAGCTGGACGATCGCTGTCGCGCCGGTTGCACCCGCCGGCCCACCGCGGATCGTCCAGCTCGCCGATGGCGGCATCGCCACCTCGACCTCCCGGTTGCGCACCTGGAACCACGACGGCAGGCATCAACATCACCTCGTCGACCCTCGAACGCTGCGTTCGGCTGACACCGGGGCGGTGTCGTGCACCGTGATCGCCGGCTCGGCCGCCTGGGCCGAGGCGTTCACCAAGATCGCTTTCGCCGACGACACGGCCAACGCCATGCAGCGATACGACTCCCGTCAACTCGCGGCGTCGATCAGCACTGCCGACGAGGCACAACACGAATCGGTCAGCTGGAGGGAGTTCTGCAGATGAACGAAAAGACGTGGTGGTACCTGTCGCGCAGCTCAGGCATCGTGGCCTTGGTCCTGCTCGTGTTGAGCGTGGTGTGGGGGGTGTTGCTCGCGACCAGGGCATTGAAGCCTCTCGATCGCCCCGCTTGGCTGCTCGATCTCCACAAGTGGCTGGGTGGCACCGCTCTGGTGATGACCGGGCTGCACATGCTCGGGCTGTACCTCGACGGGTACATCGAGTTCACCGTCGCCGACCTGCTCGTACCAGGGCGCAGCGAGTTCAAGCCGATTGCCGTCACGGTGGGCGTGCTGTCGTTCTACGTGATGGTCGCCGTCCAGGCGACCTCCTACATGCGGCGACGCCTGTCCAAACGGGTGTGGCGCGGCATCCATCTTCTGTCGTATGGCCTGGTGTGGAGCGCTGCCATCCACGCCGGGATGGCCGGAACCGACACCGTCAACCGCGCGTATCAGGTGCTCGCCCTCGTGCTCACGATGGTCGCCGTCGCCGCGACCCTGATCCGGGTCGTCATGCCCGGTCGGGCCGGTCGGGTGTCAGCGAACTGACGCCGAGCAGCCATCGGCGAGCGTTCTCGCCGAGTTCGTCGGTGGCGTAACCGCCTTCCTGCAACACGACCGTCGGAAGCCCCAGATCACGCACCAGCGCGCCCGACTGTTCGAAGCCGTCGGGGGTCACCGCCAAGTCGCTGATCGGGTCGTCGAAGTACGTGTCGAGCCCCAGTGACACGACCACCATGTCGGCCCCGAACGACGCAATTTCGCCACACGCCGCAGTCAGCGCTGCGAGATAGTCGTCATCGTTGGTCTGGGCCGGCAGCGGGTAGTTCGATGTGGTGCCACGTCCTTTGCCGGCTCCGATCTCGTCACGAAAGCCCGTCAGGTACGGGTATGCCCGCCGGGGGTCGCCATGGAGTGACACCATCTGGACATCCGCCCGATCGTAGAAGATCTGTTGCGTGCCGTTGCCGTGGTGATAGTCGACGTCGAGCACCGCGATCTTGCTCCCGGTGCTCTCCGCCAACTGGTTGGCGACGATCGCAGCATTGTTGAAGAAGCAATATCCCCCGTACACGGACCGCGCCGCGTGATGACCCGGTGGCCGACACAGACCATAGGCAACGGATTCCCCGTTCAACACCAGATCGGCCGTCGTGAGAGCGACATCCACCGACGACCTGGCGGCGTCATACGTACCCTGGGTCACCGGCGTCGTGGTCTCGAAACACCACCAGCCGAGTCGCGCACCGATCGCCTCCGGTTCGGACGCCGGACCCATCCCGTCGCGAAGCCCCGCCAGCGCGAACAGATCGGGCACCACATCGTGGGTGAAACCGTGGGCACGCTGGTACTCCTGCCAGGCATTCGCCAGAAACTGCACGAGGCCCGGGTCGTGCACCGCCTCGATCGGCTCGGTGCCCCATTCGTCGGGGGCGATGAATTCGAACGAGCCGTCCGCAGCGAGGGCCGCTCGAATGATCTCGGCCCTGCCCGGGTGCTCGAACGGCTCTTGGAGTGCGCCGTTCTCGAGCTCGAACTGGGGGTGATGCAGGCGATGTCTCAAGGTGTAGACGACCTTCATGCCCGCTGGCTCCTCATCTGCAGACCGCCACGTCGGTAGCGCGACTCATCAGCACATCCTGACACGACCGAACGCCGAGGAAAACTGTGACGGGAATCACCCGCGCAACGGTGGACTTTCACACTTGTTCGTTACAGAGTGATGACAGAGGATGATTTCCAAGGAGGCCCGATGCACACCCGCGAAACCCTCGACCGACCTGACGGCCTGACCGCCGATTATGTGGGTCATGAAGTGCTCGACGAGCACGGCCTACACCTCGGCTTGGTCGCCGATGTCGTGTATGACGAGCAAGACGGGCACGCTGAGTATCTCGCGGTCGATCCCGGTCTGCTCCGGTCGGCGCACTATGTGCCGGTCGCAGGGTCGTACCACACCGCGCAGGGGCAGATCGTCGTGCCATGGGACAAGCACTGGGTCAAGACCGCTCCCCGCGCGGCAGGCGACCACCTTCCCACAGCCGGCGACCGCCGCGAGCTCAAGGCCCACTACACCGACGCGTGATCACAGTGTGATCTGAACGCCGAGTACCGAGCACGATCGTTCACCAGCGCGCAGATCTGCTCGTCTGCGCGCTCAGTCGATCAGCTCGAGGTCCTCGGTCAGGTACTGGTCGCGGCACCTGGCCCGTTGCAGCTTGCCCGAACTCGTCTTCGGCAGCGTGCCTGGCCTGACCAGCATGACGTCCCGGGGCGGAAGACCGCACACCTCGAGCGTGCGATGGTGGATCGCATCGCGAACGGCATCGAGGTCGTCTGATCTCACCTCGGCCACCACGACCACCGACTCCTTGCCCTTGTACCCCTCCATGCCGAACGCGATCACATTGCCCGCCCGCACACCGTCGAGGCCGGCGACAGCTCGCTCGATGTCCTCGGGGAAGACATTTCGGCCCCCGACGATGATCACATCCTTGATCCGACCGCACAGCACCAGCTGACCATCGAGGAGATATGCGAGGTCACCGGTGCACAGCCAATCGTCGTGGAACAGCGCCTGGGTCGCTGCCTCGCGCTTGTAGTAGCCCGAGGTGACCGATGTACCCCGCAGCAGGAGTTCACCGACATGACGCTCGGGAAGCGGTTCACGGGTCGCTGGATCGACAACCTGCATCTCCATGCCCGGCACCGCGGTGCCCAGCAGCGGAAGCCGACGGGCACGCACGGCCAGATCGTCCGGATCGTCGATCTCGACCGGCTTCGCGACCCGGCTCCGCTCGAGCACCTCTCGGTCGACGGTGTCACACTGCAGCCCGGTGCCCCGGACCGGGAACGAGGCGCCAATAGCAGTCTCGGCCATGCCGAATGCCGGAAACACGCCGCCCGCGCGAAATCCGAAGGGTTCGGCAGCGGCCACGAACGCCTCGACCGCCCTGGGATCCACTGGCTCGGCTCCGCTGAGTGCGAGCGTCAGCGTCGACAGATCGAGCCCCTCCGCCCGTTTGAGGGCACGGGTGGCCAGCACCCAGGAGAAGTTCGGGCCTGCCGTTGCCGTGCCTTGGTAATCGGAGATCCATTGCATCCAGTTACCGGGCTTGGCCATGAAGTCCTGCGGCGCTGCCTGCACCAACGCTACGCCCTTCGTCATCGGCAACGCGAGGAATCCGACCAGCCCCATGTCGTGATACAGCGGTAACCACGAGACCATGATCTCGTCGGCGGTCAACTCGGCCGCAGCGCAACAGGCGTCGATATTCGCCGACAGCACCCGGTCAGGAATCATCACACCCTTCGGTTCGCTCGTCGAACCGCTCGTGTACTGCAAGATGACCAGCCGCTCCGGATCGTGGTCGGGAATCTCCAGCCGTTCCCCCGACGGTACGTTGGCAGCACCCGGCAGCACCGAACCCATCGGTTCGATCGGGGGGTCACCAGGGATCGCTGCATAGAACGGGGCGAGCTGATCGTCGATCAACACCAGCTTCGCGTCGCCGTGCCTGATCCGAGCCCGAGTCGAGTTGACGAACTCATCGAGCGAGCCCATCCGCATCGGTAGGGGCAGCACCATCGAGGCGATGCCTGCCAGCCAACAACCGCGAACGATCGTCATCAGTTCCCGACTGGTCGGTCCGAGCACCGCCACGTGGTCGCCAGGCAACAGCCCTTGGGCCTGGAGCGCCGCTCCCACCGCGCGTGCTTCATCATGGATCTGACGCCAGGAAACGTGTATCGGGCCATCCGGTGCAACCGAGTGCCCGACGAAGTCGACCCCAGTCCCCAGATCTGCTGCATGCTCGAGGCGTTCGATCGTAGAAGGCGACGAGAAGGTCGAACTCATGGACCGCGACGCTACTTGCTGATTCCACGACGACGTACGACCACGCCTCCCCCGCACCGGCAAGGCGACGTGCGGTATGGTCGACTGCACGGGGGTAGGAGACATGGACGGGATACACGACATCGGAGGCATGAACGGGTTCGGCCCGATGCACCGGGACGAACTCATCTTCCACGCACCGTGGGAACGTCTCGCGTTCGCACTGGCCTCGTCGACCCCGATGGAGGGCAACACCGACGACTTCCGGCATGCGATCGAACGGCTCGACCCCACCTTCTATCTGTCCGCCGACTACTACGGGCGGTGGCTCGGCGCCCTCGAGGTGCGGCTGAGCGAGCGGGGCGTGATCGACAGTGACGAGGTCGATCGGCGAGCAGGCAGCGCCAGGGCGCGTCCTCGAGCCATCGCGAGCCTCGCCGTGCCGACCAGATCGCCGGATGGCGGCCCGAAGCGCGACGTCGACCGCGCGCCTCTGTTCGCCGAAGGTCAGCGTGTGGTCGCACGCGACCTGCACCCGACCGGACATACCAGGCTCCCGCGATACGTCCGAGGGCATCACGGCGTGATCACGCTCACACACCCGGCCTTCGTGTTTCCGGACACCAACGCGCACGGCTGGGGCGAGGACCCTCAGTACGTGTATGCGGTGCAGTTCCGTGCGTCCGACCTGTGGGGCGAGGGCGACCACACGGTCAGCGTCGACCTGTTCGAGCCCTATCTGGAGGCAGCATGACTGGCCACGACCACGATCACCGCCACGACCACGACCACGACCACGATCACCATCACGACCACGATCACGACGATCCGCGTGCCCTGAGGGCCGAGGCGTTGGAGGCGATGCTGATCGAACGAGGCCTCATCGAGCCGGCGGCGATCGACAGCACCCTCGACTATTTCGAGCATCAACTGGGGCCGATGCTCGGCGCCCGAGTGGTGGCCAAGGCCTGGACCGATCCGACATTCAAGGACCGCTTGCTCAACGACGGCCTCGCCGCGATCGGCGAGCTCGGTCTGGGAGGCCCGCAAGTCGACCACCTCGTGGTGGTCGAGAACACCGCGGATGTCCACAATGTCGTGGTCTGCACCTTGTGTTCCTGCTACCCGTGGGGGCTCCTCGGTCTGCCACCGGCCTGGTACAAGTCGCTCGCGTATCGCTCACGGGTAGTACGCGAACCACGAACGGTGCTCGCCGAGATGGGCTGCGAACTGCCCGACGATGTCGAGGTCCGCGTCTGGGATTCCTCCGCCGAGGTGCGCTACTTCGTGCTTCCCGAGCGGCCGGTCGATTCGGCTGGGCTCGACGAGGAAGCGTTGGCCGAGCGTGTCGGGCGCGACCAGATGATCGGTGTCGCACGATGACCCCCGAGCTCGACATCGACGGACCAGCGGCACCACCGCGCTCGAACGGCGAGCTGAGTTTCGAGCATCCCTGGCAGGGGCGTCTGTTCGCGACCACGATGGCGCTGTGCGATGCGGGCCTCATCGACTACGCCGATTTCCGCGACCGTCTGATCGCCGAGATCGCTCTACACGATCGCATCGACGACGACCCCGGCGAGTACTGGTCGTCGTGGCAGGACGCTCTCGAGCAAATTCTGCTCCATGCCGGCGTGTGCACCCCCGACGAGATCGATCGTCGTGCGGTCGAGTTCGCAGAACACAGCTGAACCACCTGCCGCGACCAGCGAGCATCGCCCCCGACCAGGTTCGGTCGACCGAAACCAGCATGCTGTCCGACACCCCGATGGTGCCGGGGCAGAAGGCTACTGACTACCGCGCAGGCGTTCCGGGAGATGCCCGTCGCGCTTGATGCCGATCTGATCGGCATCGCAGACCCGGCAGGCAAACTCGCGGTGCACGCCCTGGATCGACATCTGACTGCCGCGGGATTTCTCGACGACGACCTGAGGCATTGCCTCCATGTCGAAACCACCGCACTTCGCACACGATGGACGCGGGTCGCGGGTGAACGTCACGCCACACGCGGAACAGAAGAGTTCGATCAAACCGTCAGCGGTTGGGGTGCCTCTCAGGTGGTCATCGGTGCCGCACTCGCTGCACACGATCTCGGTCGCCATGTGCCGATCGTAGTGCCCGAGCGAGTTCGCGGCCGGAGAGGCCGGGCCGCCGGACTCCTACCGTCGAGGTCACAGCCTGATCGGACTGCGATGTCGAGCGCAGACCCGACAGGGCGGCGGTCACGAATACTCAACTCGCGGCCCAGATCGACCGAGAACTCTGTGTGACCCGAGGCGGGAACCCGGCCGGCTGTCGCTCAACGGCGAGCGGCAGCCGGCGCGCCGCAGCGCCGCAGCGCCACCGGCCGGATGCCTCGCACCAACCCGGACGCACCGGGGCGAGAACCTATGAGCACGCAGGCACCGGCCGCCCGACTCGCTCCGGTCAGAGCGATGACGTCACGGAGTTCCGAACAGTCACCAGGTGCGCAACGTCTCGGTGTGACCGTCGATCGAGATCACCTGGCCGGAAATCTTCGCACCGAGCGGTGAGGCCAGGTAACAGATCGTCTGGGCGATCTCCTCCGGCTCGATGAAGGTACGCATCGACACCTGCCGCTCGAATCCGGCACGGATGTCGTCGGGCGCCCGCCCGCTCGCGCGGGCCTCGAGGTCGATCACATGGTCCATCCGCGGACCGCTGATCGATCCGGGGCAGATCGCGTTGGCTCTCACTCCGAACTCGCCCAACTCCATCGCCATCGTCTTCGTCAGCCCGATCACCGCCCATTTCGCCGCCGCGTACGGCGACCGATACGGAAACCCGAGGTAGCCGGCGGTGGACGAGATGTTGACGACCAGTCCCGATCTCGCCGACTTCATCAGAGGGACCGCATACCGCGAGGTGCGGAACATCGAGGTCACATCGACATCCAGGGTCTTGGTCACCTGCTCCGGGTCGAGTTCCTCGACCAGACCCGCCGGCCCCGCGATACCGGCATTGTTCACGAGCACATCGATACCCGACAGGTCCGCGATCGCAGCCGACATGAATCGATCGACCGATCCGGTGTCACCGACATCGGCGATCAGGCCGCGGATGTGTTCGTGTTCGCACACCGCCTCCAGGGCGTCGCCGTCCACGTCACAGATCCAGACGTGGGCGCCTGCATCGGCGAACATTCGGGCGGTCGCCCGGCCGATGCCTGCGCCGCCCGCCGTGACGACCACCCGCTTGCCCTCGAGGTCGAGTTGCATCACAAGGCTCCCTGATCGTCGTCGTCGCTCATCGGTATCGCACTCCCTGCCGATCGAGCTCGCGGTGTACATCGCCGATGTCGACGTCGTCGATCTCTACGCCGGAGTGGAGCGATGTCGCAGCCGCGATTCCGGCGCCCTGACCCAACACGGCGCAACACGACATATTGCGGGTGGAGGCGTGGGACACCCTGTCACCGCCCGATGAGCGGCCCGCCACCAGCAGGTTGCGGATCCCGTTGGGCAACAGATTGCGGTAGGGCAGCTGGAAGTACCGGCCGGTGGTCGGCAGGATCAAGATTCCGTACCCGTCGATGAACTCGGGATAGATGCCGATCGTGTCGTCGAATCTTCCCTGCTCTCGCACATCGCGTTCGGTCATGTCGTACACGGCATCGATCTTTCTGGTGTCGCGGATACCGATCGTCATGCCGAAGTTCCGTAGGCGTGCCCCCGAGCAACCGGGCGTGAAGGTGCGCAAGGCGTCGATCGCGTGCATCGCCTGCCGGCGTCCCTCGATCTCGCCCCGTGTCATCGAATCCGGATCGGTCCCGTCCACCTCCGGCAAGTGCACGACGTTCATATACGTCAACTCACCGGTGTCGTGCATCGCCCCCCAGGTCCCCGCCAGGGTGGTGAGATTGCCGGGGATCACTCCAGCACGTACCGCTTGGGCAAAGGGCTTGTGGAGGAACGGTGAGAACATCTCGTCCTCCTTGCCCGACGTCTCGATGTCCCATGCCCCGTTGCCTTCCCAACTGCGGTAGGTCTGCGGATCGTTGCGTACTCCGTCGAGGAAGGCACGCTTGTCGACGCCAGCGAGGTGGAACATCACCGATGCCGCCATCATGTGTTCGCGTGGCGTCAAGTGGGTGGGCGCTCCGGCGCGGTGGGCGATGTCGGCGTCGCCGGTCGCGTCGATCACCCGCCGGGCGAGAATCGCCTCGCGCCCCGCTTTCGACTCGGTGATGATGCCGATCACACGGGTGCCGTCCATGATCGGTGCCACGAAACTGCGGTGGAGCATCGGGTGGACACCGGCCTCGTCGACCAATGTGTCGGCGACCACTTTGAACCCTTCGGCGTCGAGCTCGAACGAATCGGACTGGCTCTCCGGTACCGCTGCACCCATCTCGTGGGCGCGAGTTTCGAACTCGCGACCGATGCCGTCGGCCTCCACCGTCTGCTCGTGTCGGTACCAGGCCATCCCCTCGACACCGACGGTGGTGATGTTGCCGCCGAAGCACCCGAACCGTTCGACCAGGCTGACCTCGACCCCAGCCCTGGCGGCCGCGAGCGCTGCGGCCAGGCCGGCCGGCCCCGAACCGACGACCAACACATCGGTCTCGTGGATCACGTCGATCTCGCGAGCGGGTTCGAGGATCGAACCGAGACGTCGACGGGTCACGGCCGGCATTGCCAGTTCATCGGGGGCAGTGGCGCTGCCGATGTCGACGCGCTGGTTCCTGTCGCGAAGGCCGGGCGGTGCGCAGTGAACAACTGATCATTCCTTCCACGGTCCGACTCGACGACCTCGAACAACGTCACGATCGATCGATCTTCACATCGTGAACGCGAGATTGCGGGCGGCCGATTCTCCCCACTTCACATCACCGGTCCAACTGATCCGGCCGTCGTCGATCGATTCCTGCGGGTCGACCCGACCACAGGCCAGCAACGCGAACGTCGTCGAGTCGACGTGCAGCACGACGTCCGGGGCATCGAGCCGGTCGACCAGACCGGCCCGACCCTGTACAGCGACATGCATCGCTCGCTCGACGGGGCCATCGATCTCGATCGTGATGCTCATGCCGTCGGGGAGCCCGACCTTCTTGCCCACGATGTACGGCAACGATCGTTCGATCTCATCGATCGCCATCTCGGCCGCGGGTCCTGCTTCGTGCCCGGGCATGTGCAACGGGATTCGGATGTCCTGTTCGTGCACCCAGAAGTCGAACACCCGAACACAGAGAAAGCGCCCGTACGTGCCGGGACCGACCGGGCTGAGCGAAGGCAGCGCGAGTTCGCTCTCGGTGATGCCATGCAGTTCGTCGCGTCGAGCGGCGATGACGGCCCGGTAACGATCGAGGAACTGGGTATCGTCGAGGACCGCACTGTCGTTCGTCCACTCGGCGACCTTGTGGAACGGGATCGATTCGGTGAACGAACCGGGCACCTCGCCGCTCATCATGTACTCGACGGCGCACAGATGAGTCGCCACATCGCGCACCGTCCATCCGGGACACAGCGAAGGAGTCGCCCACTGCTCGGCCGAGAGCCCGCCGAGCAGTTCATCCAGAGATCTCCAGCACCGGTCGAGGTTGGCTACGGGCGACGAACTCATGGTCTACTTCCCATCTGTGATGCAGGGCCGATGGCCTGGAATCCGTCGTCGGTGAATCCGACGACGGTGCCGCGGTTGATGCTGACCCAGTCGCGCGCCTCGACGTACGGGCGGAACGTCTCGACGATCCGTCGTTCGTCGTTCTTGGTCTTTGGCTTCTGGATCTCGAACACGTCGGGGAACTCGGTCAACGCGCTCACGGCGCTCCACAGTCGCACAGCGGCCGCACCGGTCGGTGGGTTGATCAACACCGGACCGAACAGGCAATGGTCGCCGAAGAACAACGTCGGAACGCCGTACCCGCCGTAGGCGACGACGCGATCGTGTTCGGCCTTCACCTCATCGTGGGTGGTGGGGTCCGCGAGCGCCTCGTCGACCACTGCGGGGTCGAGCCCGAGCTCGCCGAGCAAATGGCGCGCGACGGCGGGCTGGTGAGGGCGATTCCCGTCCTCGTGCAGCGCCCTGCCGGTCAGCTCGTACCAGCGATCGAGATCATCCATACTCGATCGCCGGAGCAGCGCGCCGATCCGCATCAGCGACCACCCGTACGACCATTCGCGCTCCCACGGATGCTTCTTGCCGTCGACCCGGTTGATCTCCTCGAGGCTGAAGAACTTCCAATTGATCGTGATCCCGGTCTGTTCGCGAACCTCACGGATCCATTTCGACGTCTGGTACGCGTATGGACACAGCACGTCGAAATGGAAGTCGACGGACGTCGGAAACGGAAGTGGAGTGTCGTTCAATTTGGGCTCCTCGTCCGTCTTGTGACCCGACCCGACAGCAGCCGAAGTCGGGCGCTGACCGGGCCCGGCATCTCAGATGCCCACCAGGCGCGCCATGTTGCCCGCATAGAACTGATCCAGCACATCCTCGCTGAAGCCGGCGAGCGACGCCTCGAACCTGGCGAGCGGGTGCCGGCCGCCCTCGACATGCGGGTAGTCACTCGAGAACAGGTAGAGGTGCTCGTTCGATTCGCGGATCATTGCCCCGACGTCCTCGAACGGATAGGGGGTGAACGCCATCTGCTCGGTGATCTGCTGGGACGGCAGACGCGTCAGCGCGGCGAGTTCAGGCTCGGATCGCTTCCATATTCCCGCAATCTGGTCGAGACGTCGCAGCATTGCCGGTACCCAACCCGCGCCGAGTTCGATCACGCCGAACCGAAGATCCCGATGACGTTCGAGTACACCGTCCAGCACCATCGCTCCGACGAACATCTCGGCCGCGTGGTGCAAGGCGATCATGTCCTTGCCGCGTACGTTCTCACCGCCGCCCAGCCAGTCCCCCGGCTCCGGCCGTCCGGTGTCCATCCAGCCGGGGTGGACCTGGAGGTTGACGCCGCCGACGTGCAGGAGACCCGGAAGTCCGACCTGGGCGAGTCGGGCCCAGAAGGGGTCGTAACGGTCGTGGCCGGGTGAGCTACGACCCGCGAGCCGGTGTGGCACCCACACGGCGCCGAGCCCGAGTTCGATGGCGCGGTCGACCTCGGCGAGTGCCGCGTCGGGGTCGTCGAGCGGGATCGCAGCGACGCCGATCAACCGTTCGTCCCCGGAGCAGAACGCTGCCATCGCTCGGTTGTGAGCGGTCGACGCGGCCATCGCGACACCAGGGTCCAGATCGGGTCGGAAGATGGTGCCTGCGGCAAACGTCGAGAACACGAGTTGCCGCTCGAACCCGAGCAGGTCGAGGACGGCCGTTCGTTCGGATCCGTTGCATGCGCCGAGGGCTTGATACCCCTTCGGGCCGGTGAGCAGATCGTCGCCCATCGCGACCAGCTCGTCGATCCGTTCGGGCGGGAGCCCGCCGCGCGCTTCGATCCCGGCGAGGAAGTCCATCATGCGCCCACCACCACCGAACGCGATCTCGGGTAACCCCTCCCTCACGTCAGGGTCGGCGTGGTCCCGTAGGAATCCCGGTAGTTCCATGAGATGGCTGTCGGCGTCGAGGAATCGGCGCCCGGTTGCATACGTCATGACGGTCTCCTCACGTCGATGTACGCCAGACGGTAGTGGCCCGCCCAGGGCCCGGGCGAGCCAGGTCGATGCTCGCTGTTCGCCGACGGCCGACGGTGCGATTCGCCGAGCGTCACGGACGTCAGGTCATCTGCGACGATGATCGGGTCCCGATAACCGCCTCGCCGGAGGTCGTCGACGAAGTCCTGCCTGGTGACGGCATCCGCCGATCGGGTGTTGACTCCGTCACTCGTCTCGTTCCAGATAGTCGCTGACCCGAACGCAGCGATTGGTCATCGTGCCGAGGCCCTCGATGGTGGTGGTGATCACATCACCGTCCGTGAGCAGCCTTCCCTGCGTCACCCCGATGCCTTCCGGTGTACCCGTGAAGATGATGTCTCCCGTCACGAGTGTGGTGATGCGCGACAGATAGTTGATCAGCGTCGGTATGTCGAAGATCATGTCGGCGGTACTGGCGTCCTGGCGGACCTCGCCGTTGACCTCCGTGACGATTCGGAGGTCATCCCGGTTCGCGACCTCGTCCACCGACACCAGATATGGCCCGATCGGTCCGAAAGTGTCGAACGACTTCCCGAGGTCGAAGTGGGGCGGTTTGGCGGCGAACTGGGCCGGCCGATCGGAAATGTCTTGCCCAACTGACAACCCGACGACATGGTTCCACGCATCTTCCTTGACGATGTCCTTGCCACCCGGACCGATGACGACGAGCAGTTCACCCTCGTAGTCGCAGCCATCGCTGCGCATCTCGACATCTGCGGTGGGCCCGACGATGCACGACGGAAACTTGGTGAACACGAGCGGTGCCGCTGGCACGGCCATGCCCCCCTCCGCGGCATGGGCTTGATAGTTCAACCCGATGGCGAACGATTTCTGGGGCCGGGGCACCGGCGGACCGAGCTCGATGGAGTCGAGCCTTCCCGTCGGCGAATGCTCGGCCAACGTGGCCGATACCGCAGCCAACGCTGCAGGATCCGCGATCGCCTCCATGGGGTCAGATCCGATCGCCCCGCCGGTGACGGTTTCGAGGTCGTAGTAGTGGCCGTCGGCGACCAGGGCGGCACGCCCCTCGACGTTTGCCATTCGGAATCCCATCCGCATCAACCTTTCGTGAGTCGTTTGCATTGCTCGTCGGTCTGGCGCCGACGGGTGTGCCACTCGACAGCTACCACCAGCGAGCTCCCGATGGTTCGTACGGCTCGAAGCGAGGTGCAGTCGCCCTGCTGCCAAACGGAATCGCCCGGCGTCCGACGGGTCCATCTCTGGTCACCGGCGAGCAACGACCTCAGTACACCTCGGGGATCGAGTTGAGTTGTTCGATCGGAGGTCGTTCGTAGCCTTGGTCGGGCCGTACCTTTGGAAGCTTCACCTCGGGATACTCGATCTGCTGATACGGGACGAGCGAGAGGAGGTGGCTGATCGTGTTGAGCCGAGCACGTCGCTTGTCGTCACCGTCGACCTCCCACCAGAGCGCCTCGGGGATCGACGTGTGCTCGACCATGATGTCCTTCGCTCGCGAATACTCGTTCCAGCGGGCCTGCGATCGAATGTCGATATCGGAGAACTTCCATCGCTTCGCCGGGTCGCTCAACCGGTCCATGAAGCGTTTGGCCTGCACCTCGTGGGAGACCGAGAACCAGTACTTGACCACCTGGATGCCAGACCGCAGGAGCATGCGCTCGAACTCGGGCACCGATCGCATGAACTCCCAGTACTCGGCATCGGTGCAGAACCCGAGCACATGTTCGACACCTGCCCGGTTGTACCACGATCGGTCGAACACGACCATCTCGCCCGCTGACGGCAGGTGAGCGACGTATCGCTGGAAATACCACTGGGCCTGTTCGCGCTCGGTCGGCTTCGGGAGCGCCACCACGCGGCACGACCGTGGGTTCAACGGCGTCGTGATGCGGCTGATGGTGCTTCCTTTGCCGGCAGCGTCTCGGCCTTCGAAGATCACGACGAGACGATGTCCGCTGTGGCGGATCCACTCCAACATCCGAACGAGCTCGAGCTGGAGGCGTTCGAGCTCCTGCTCGTAGTCCTCACGGGGGAGCTTGCCCTTGGTCGACATGGTCACCTCGCCTTTCACCCCGTCATGAAACCAGCGCGATCGAGCCTGCCACGACCGAACCGTCGGCGGCCCGTACCGTCAGGTCCGAGCCGACCGGTGAGGGCACCTTAGCGTTCGACCCATTTGCCGGAAGGACCGGCCGAATTCCCGCCGGTCGACCGACATTCGCGAAGTCAGATGGCCTCGACGTCGCCGTGAACCGCGAGCCCGTAGATCACCAACGATGCCAACAATGCTCCGATCAGGCCCTGTTGTGGCTGGATCTGGGCCCAACTCAGGTTCGACAGCACCGCCACGGAAGCGGCCACGATGCCGGTCACACGCGCCCACGGTTGCGCACTGAATACGCCGAAACCGGCCGCGATGAGCACCACTCCGACGATCAGCCAGATCACACCCCAGGTCTGGATGTTGTTCTCGAAGAAGACCAGATCGGCCAGCGTGTCGTTGTAGCGGAACGCCCAGATCGCGTCGACGATCGAGATCATGCCGACCACGATCATCATGATCCCCGCGTACGTAACCCAGCCGGTGCCCCGTGTTTCTGCCATGACCCCTCCTCGATGTCGATTCCCTGCCCTACCTACGCTAGTTCGCTCGTGAACGAGGTTCGGTGATATGAGCGACGGCGCCGAGCCCTCGGGTGACTATCCGAATTGCGGCCACACCGACGATCCACGACTTCGCTGCGACCGATTCGACAAGGACGGGCGCCCGCCCCGGCAGGCGACGCGGGAAGCCTCTGGCGCGGTGCGCACGCGCGTAACATCGTCGACGAACACCATCGAGAGAGGACGTTGCCATTCAATTCCCGATTCAGCGGCCCCGATCGCTGTTCCAACGTGAGACTGCACGCGAGGACGCGATGGCCGGCCTGGTGCTCGGTGTCGAGAGCGTGCCCGACGGGCTTGCATCCGGCCTGCTCGCCGGCGTCAATCCGGTGGCAGGGCTGTATGCGTATCTGTTCGGTGTCGCCGGCGGAGCGCTGTTCACCAGCACGGCGTTCATGGCGATCCAGGGAACCGGAGCGATGGCGATCATCATCGCCGACGTCGACCTGGAGAGCCGAGGCGACCCTGCTCGTGCGCTGTTCACGCTGTCGATCCTGACCGGCGCCGTGATGATCGTGGCCGGACTGCTTCGCCTCGGTTCGTTTCTCCGGTTCGTCTCGAACTCGGTCATGACCGGCTTCATCACCGCCGTCGGCTTCAACATCGTGCTCGGGCAGTTGAACGACTTCACCGGGTATACGGCCAGCGGCGACAACCGGGTGATCCGGGCGCTCAACTTGCTGCTCAACTTCTGGAAGATCGATCTGGCGACGATCACGGTCGGCATCGTGACGATCGTCCTCATCGTGGTGCTTCAGCGCACTCAACTGGGTTCGCTCGGGCTCGTCGTGGCGATCATCGCAGGTTCGATGCTGGCAGCGATCTTCAACGCGTTCGACGGCGGTATAGCGCTCGTCCGTGACATCGCAAACGTTCCGAACGGCTTGCCGATCCCCAAGCTGCCGGTGCTCGGCGACCTTCCCTTTCTGATCCTCCCTGCGCTTTCGCTTGCGTTCGTCGGCTTGGTTCAGGGGGCGGGCGTGTCGGCGGGCTTCCCCAACGAGGACGGCGCGCCAGCCGACGTCAGTCAGGACTTCGTCGGGCAGGGCGCCGGTAACGTCATCGCCGGATTGTTCCAAGGCATACCGGTCGGTGGCTCGATGTCGGCCAGTTCGCTCGTCACGGCAGCCGGGGCGAAGACCAGGGCGGCGATGTTGTATGCGGGCGTCACGATGGCTGTGGTCATCTTGTTGTTCGGAGCAGCGGTCGAGTTCGTCGCGATGCCGGCACTTGCCGGCCTGTTGATCGTGATCGGTGTCGGTACGGTCAAGCCCTCCCGTGTCATCTCGGTCGCGAAGACCGGGCTCGTGCCCCTCACCGTGATGACGATCACGCTGGTACTGACGATGGTCATCCCGCTCCAGTACTCGGTGCTGGTCGGTGTCGGCATCTCAGTGATCCTGTTCGTCGTCCAACAGTCGACCAGGCTCGTGACGAAGCGGATGGTGTTCCATGACGATGGCACCGTCGAGGAGGTCGAGCCTCCGAAGGATCTCCCGGCCCACGAGGTGGTCGTACTCCAGCCATACGGTGCGATCTTCTTTGCGACCGCACCGACGCTGCTCGAGCAGATCCCGGCGGTCACGTCGACGTCCCGGCATTCGGTCGTGATCCTGCGCGTCCGCGGCATCGACGACGCAGGGGTGACCTTGATCGACGTGCTCCAGCGCTACGCCGTGAAGCTCCGCGAAGTCGACAGCAAGCTCATGATCGTGACCGACAACCAGAGAGTGATCCGCCAGCTCAGGGTGACCGGAGCCACCGATGCGATCGGATCCGACAACGTGTACAGCGGCACCGCCTTTGTCGGGGCGACCGTACGCCGCGCCTATGACGACGCGGTGACCTGGATCGAACAACACCGACTCGCCGATGGAACAGATGACGAAGCGGGAACAACGGTTCAGGAGGTAGCCCATGACGAGCAGGACTGACATTCGAGCCGTTCGGGCCGTGATCCTGGTCGTCGCCTCACTGGGCGTGCTCGGCACGACAGGCGGCCGCGCCGGCGCGGTAGATACTGCGAGCCTGCGCTCATCGGGATCGCAGCATCTGCCAACCGCCCCATCCGTGACACCCAACTCCGACCCCGCCGAGACGCCCACCGATTCTGCGCCGGTCGACAGCACACCGCAGAGCACCACGCCGTCCGACTCGACGCCGGACGACACGACACCGGATGACGCTCCGACGCAGACCGATGGCAACTCGGACAAGTCCACCGACCCGTTGACGGCGGCACTGGCGCTCGCCGGGTTCGTCATCCTGCTCGGGATTGCTGCGTGGTGGATGGTCCGACACCAGAGCCCCGACGAGCAACCATATCCCCGCCCGGCCGATGATGCGGGCGAGTTCCCCGACGGGATGCTCTGACCGAAACCGGTCCGAAGGCCAGTCCAAACCCAGCAGCGGGCGACAGCGATCAGCGGTCGTGCACCAGTGCCACCAGAGGCGCCAAGGCGGTGATCCGATCCGGGTCTGATTTGGGCGCCACATAGCAGCGCACCTCGTCGATGCCGATCTCACCGAGCATCAGGATCCTGTCAGCGACCTGCGGGATCGAACCGTCGAAGCCCATCTCGGACTCTTCCCCATCGATGCCGATCCCGATGTCGAGAGACCGGCGCAACGTGGCCGGATCTCTCCCCACGTCGAGGCAAGCCTCGGACAGCCGGTCGAGCATCGACACATACGGCTCGAGCGGACTCCCGGTCCCATCATGGTCGAAGCCGTTCCATTCGTCGCCGAAACGCGCGGCGAGGCGCATCATCTTGGGTCCGTGCGCGGCGATCACGATCGGTGGACCGGAGAGGTTCGGTCCGCGCAGCACGGCTTGGGCACCCCGGGTCCGATGGTACGTGCCATCGAACTCGCTGCGTCCGGTCTTGAGCATCGCGTGCACGATCTCGATCCCCTCGGCGGCACGTGCGTACCGAGGGTCGACATCGAAGCCGAACGCTTCATACTCCGCCTCACTCGTATTGCCGGCGCCGAGACCACACACGTAACGGCCACCGGACATCTCGTCGAGCGTGACCGCGATCTTCGCGACCAGCGCGGGCGGCCGATACGGAAGGTTGAACATCGAATGCCCGATCCGCACCCGTTGGGTCGAAGCGGCCAGCCCGCCCGCGAGACAAACCGATTCCCACGCTCCGATCGGGTCGTCACCTCGCGGGTAGAACAGATGGTCGGGCAACACGACGAGGTCGAAGCCGGCATC
>JAHEDX010000119.1 GCA_024641005.1 Acidimicrobiaceae bacterium | reverse complement strand
GTGCCCTTGCCGGCCACGACGGGTTCGTAGTACCCGACGATGTCGGCGATCACGTCGACGTTGCCGAACCGGTTGTACAGCGACACCTTGCCGTTGTACGACAATGCGACGTCGACCTTGTTGGGTGTCGGGGGTGCACCGGGGGTCCAGTTCAGGTTGGACGTACCCGGGCGGTCGGCGTCACTGGGCCACAACGTCAAGAAGCTGCTCTGGGTGCCGCCGACCGCGGTCACGTTCATCGCGACACCGGTCGCGGTGGTCGGGATGGTGCACTGACCGTTGGTGCCCCACACGGTGGCCGCCTGGGTCTTGGATGGCGTGAAGGTTGTCAGCACGCCGATCTTGTTGGCGGGGCGGGTGTCCATCAATCGACACGGTGTCATCGACACGAAGGCCGAGGGTTGGCTCTCACCCGCACCCGATGTGAGTTGGGCGCCCGCCAGGCCGCCGACGAGAAGGGCCCCGGCAATTGCCAAGGCATATGAGCGCTTCATGATGGTTCCTTCCGATGTTGATCCGACACCGACGCGGTCCGCACGCGCGTCACAGGATCAGGTCCCTCACTCTACGTCATCGCGAGGTGCGGCGGTCAACGCCCTGAACGAGATGTTCAGTGCTTCAGGCGGCGTGTGACAGGACACACGCGCCCGCGGCGGGGGCGCAGATCCAGACCCGGGCCCGATGGCCCTCGAACACATAGCGGTCGAGCACCGCACGCTCGAAGGCCGCCGCCTCGTGTGAGCGCACCAGGGCCACGGCACACCCCGCGAAACCGCCGCCCGTCATCCGGGCGCCGAGGCAGCCGGGCGCCCCGAGTGCGACGTCGACGATCGCGTCGAGTCCCGGGCCCGAGACCTCGAAGTCGTCGCGCAGACTGACGTGGCTCTCGGTCATCAGGCGACCGAGCGCGACGACGTCGCCATGATGCATCGCGGCGACCGCGTCGAGCGTCCGTTGGTTCTCGCTGACCACGTGATGTGCCCGCCGCCGATCGACCGGATCGACGATCGTCGCCACGCCCTCGATCGACGCATCCCGCAGCGCCGGTATCCCCAACGCTGCCGCGGCACGTTCGCACGCTGCACGGCGATCTCCGTAGGCCGCCTCGGCCAGCACACGACGAGTCCCGGTGTCCATGATCACCACCACGACCCCGTCTGGCAGTGGCGCCGGCGTCAGGGTCAGCGAGCGACAGTCCATCAGGCTCGCGTAACCGGCGACCGCGCCGGCCGAGATGTACTGGTCCATGATGCCGCTGGGCAGGCCGACGATCTCGTTCTCGACCCGTTGTCCGAGCCGGGCGATGTCGATCGGGGTCCATTCGATGCCCACTCGCGCCAACAGCGCCGTGATCACAGCTACCTCCAACGCGGCCGACGACGACAGGCTGGCGCCGGTGGGGATGTCGGTGGCGATCGTCGCTCGCCATCCGCCCGCCGGTACGTCTCGTTCGGGCAGCAACCCGATCACCCCGGCGATGTGGACCGCCCAGCCCCCGACGGCGTGTGGACCCTCGGAGGGGTCGATGACGACGGATCCGAACCCTTCCGAAGCGATGTGGACCGCACCGGCGGCCGGGTCGCCGTGCGAGCTCAGCGCGATCACCGTGTCGAACGGCAGCGCCATCGGCAGCGTGAAGCCCTCGTTGTAGTCGGTGTGTTCGCCGATCAGGTTGACCCGTCCGGGCGCCCGGACGACGAGATCGGGCTCACCCCACCGGGCTCGGTGGTCGGCCACGGCACGAGCGACTGCGGTGTGTTCGGGCACCGTCGGAATCTACCCGGCGACCAGCACATGCGGATCGCCGGGCGGGCCGCTACCGTCTTCGTCGTGGACGTACGTATCGGAGTGACGCAGGCCCCTCGCGAGATCTCGTTGGAGGTGGACGACGCCGATCGCGACGACCTCAAGTCGCGCGTCGAGGCCGCGCTCAGCGGTGCGACCGATGTGCTGTGGATCACCGACAAACGCGGCCGTGACGTCGGTGTACCCGCTGCGAAGATCGCCTACGTCGAAGTCGGTTCGGCCGAAGGTGAGCGCCGCATCGGATTCGGGGGCTGATGCCCGCCGGGCCCGGCGCGTCGATTCTCGACCGTCGGCTCGTCTTCGTCACCGGCAAGGGTGGGGTCGGCAAGACCTCGATCGCGGGTGCGCTCGCCCACATCGCCGCTCGCTCGGGCAAGCGCACACTCGTGTGCGAGATGGACGCCAAGGGGGCGCTCGCCGACGCATTCGATGTCGGCACCCTCGGCTTCGAACCTCGTCAACTCGAACCGAATCTGTTCGCGATGACGATGGACACCGAGGATGCGTTGCGTGAGTACCTTCGGCTGTTCGCCAAGGTGCCCTTCATCGGTCGGATCGGCCCGTTGGCGCGCACGTTCGACTTCCTGGCCGACGCCGCCCCTGGCGTTCGCGAGATCCTGGTCGTGGGCAAGTTGTGCTACGAGGTGCGCGAACGGCACTACGACATCGTCATCGTCGATGCCGAGGCCACCGGTCACATCATCTCCCAGATCGGGGCACCGAAGGTGATCCGCGAGATGGCGCAGATGGGCCTCGTGCGCGAGCAGACGGACTGGATGATCGAGGTGCTGCACGACCCGTCGATCACGGGGGTCGCGGTGGTCACCACACCCGAGGAGATGCCGGTCACCGAAACCCTCGCCCTGCTCGACCGGCTCGAACCCGAGACCGGTGTGGCGCCGTCCGTGCTCGTGGCCAACCGTGTGCTCCCGAACCTGTTCACCACCCGACAACGAGACGTGGTCGAGCGGCTCGCCGAGGCGGCCCCACTGATCGTGGACGAAGTCGGTCGAGGGGCAGCGGCGGTACTCGACGCGGCCCGTATCACCGACGCCCGTCGCGGAGTCGGTGCAGGGCACCTCGATCGTCTCCGAGCCGAATCAGATCTGCCGATCCTGATCGTGCCCGAGCTGTTCACCAGGGCCACGGGCCGCCGAGTCGTGGCGCTGATCGGCGAGGCTCTCGCAGAGGAGCTCGACTGATGGCCAGGCGTCGCCTGCAGTTACAGACCGACCTCGACGCGCTGTTGGCGTCCAAGGAGATGGTGCTCGTCTGCGGCTCCGGCGGCGTCGGCAAGACGACCGTGGCAGCTGCGATGGCCGTCGCAGCGGTCACACAGATCGGTGGGCGCGTGTTGGTGCTCACGGTCGACCCGGCCCGGCGTCTCGCCGACGCACTCGGTGTCGGTCACATCGGCAACGAGGCCACTCGGGTTCCCGACTCGGCGTTCGCCGCGGCGGGTGTGCAGCCGCGCGGTGAACTGTGGGCAGCCATGCTCGACACCAAGGCCGGATGGGACGACCTGATCCGGCTGCATGCACCCGACGAGCAGGTGCGCGAAGCGGTGCTCGCGAACTCGACGTACCACAACCTCGCGAGCCGGTTCGTGCAGAGTCACGACTATCTCGCGATGGAGCGGCTCCACGAGCTGCACTCGTCGGGCGAGTACGACCTGATCATCGTCGACACACCCCCGTCGCGCAACGCACTCGACATCCTCGACGCGCCCCGGCAGATGAAGGAATTCTTCCGGTCGTGGCTGTTGAGATGGCTCACCGCGCCATACCGATCGAGGTTCTTCTCGATGGCGTCGAAGCCCTTCTACCAAATCGCCGATCGCATCCTCGGGTCCCGCTTCCTCGAGGACATCGCCGAGTTCTTCATGCTCTTCCAGGCGATGGAAAAGGGCTTCGTCGAACATGCCAACGAGGTCGAAGCACTGTTGGCCGACCCTCGCACCACCTTCGTCGTCGTGTCGACGCTGGAAGCGGCTCCCAGCTACGAGGCGGCGTATCTCGCTCGCGAACTCGTGCGTCGCGAGCACCATCTCGGCGCGATCATCGCGAACCGGGTACTGCCCGCATCGATGACCGCGAAGGCGTCTGCCACGAGTGCCCGCAAACTCGTGAAGGCCGCCCGTGGCGACCTCGCCGAACAGATCGCGGAGCAACTCGACACTCAGCCCGAGATCGTCGGCGACGTGCTGACCGAGATCGGCACGCGGTTCCACGACGTCGCGGTGGTGGCGACCCGTGAAGCCGAACGCCGAGCCGAGCTGTCCGAACTCTGTCAACTGCTCGTGGCCGCGCCCGTGCTCGACCGCGATGTGAACGACATCGCGGACCTGCTCGAACTCGCGGCACACTTCACACCATGACCACATCGACCGAGCACCTGCCCACGAAGGGCGAGCGCCGGCTCGCTGTCCGGGTCACGCCCGATGCACTGCGTCAGATCCGTGGCGGCAGCCCGTGGCTGTACGACGGTTCGATCACATCGGTCAGCCACGACGGGGCGCCCGGTGATCTTGCGGTCGTGTTCGACGACGACCGAAAGTTCGCGGCGATCGGTCTGTGGGATCCGACGTCGCCGATCCGTGTGAAAGTCCTGCATCGTGGCGCCCCGACCCAGATCGACGGCTCGTTCTGGCGCACCGTGTTGTCGACGGCGTTCGATCGACGGGAGGGCCTGGCGGCCGACGACGAGACCACGGCCTATCGCGTCGTCCACGGCGAGAACGACGGGCTTCCCGGTCTCGTCGTCGACCGGTACGACCAGACGCTCGTGATCAAGCTGTACACGCCCGCATGGTTCCCGCACCTGCGCGACGTGACCGAGGCACTCGTCGAGCTGTTGTCGCCGGTTCGGATCGTGTTGCGCCTCAGTCGCGGCGTCGCAGGCGGTGACACGTTCGGCCTGACCGATGGCGACACGATCTTCGGCCCGCCGCCCGAGGGCCCCGTCTTCTTCCGCGAGCGGGATCTCACGATGGAAGCCGATGTCGTCCACGGCCAGAAGACCGGACACTTCCTCGATCAACGCGACAATCGTGCGCTCGTTCGCAGCATGGCGGAAGGCGCCTCGGTGCTCGACGTGTTCGCCAGCACGGGTGGGTTCTCGCTGGCCGCAGCGGCCGGTGGCGCGAAGTCGGTGCACATGGTCGATCAATCGGCGCCCGCGCTCGAGACGGCCAAGAAGAACTTGGCCCACAATCATCGGCTCGGCGAGGTGCGACGCTGCGCCGTCCACGCGACGGTCGGCGACGCATTCCAGGTGTTGATCGACCTGGCCAAGCGCAACGAACGCTTCGACATCGTGATCCTCGACCCGCCATCGTTCGCCGGCAATCAGGCTGCCGTACCCAGGGCGCTCGCCGCGTACGCACGTCTGACCCGCCTCGGTCTCGCCGTGGTCAAGCCCGGCGGCACGCTGATCCAGGCGTCATGTTCGAGCCGTGTGACCACCGACGAGTTCGTGTCGACCGTCATGGCCGCAGCGGCCTCGGCGGGCGTGGACGTGCACGAGACACGCCGAACCGGGCACGCCGTCGACCACCCGATCGGCTTCGAGTACGGCGGCTATCTCAAAGCGGTGTATCTCTCCGTCAGGGCACCCGGCACGGGCGGTGCGAAACCGAGCTGGTGACGTCGCCGGTTCGCTGTGATCGGGCAGGGCCCAACGGGCGGGGGAGCGCGGCACGAAGAACTGATGCGTCGATCCCGCCGGTCAGATCGTCGGCACGAAGAACTTGCGGATCAGCGGTTCGTAATGCTCGAGGGTGGCGCTGACATAGTCGGCGTCGAAGGCCGTCTGGTCGTACTTCGCGCAGAACTCTTCGGTGTAGTCGTAGTAGGGCGAGTCGGCGTAGCGGTCGCGGGTGTTGCGGTCCATGCCGATGTGGTGCCAGAAGTAGTAGCCCTGGAAGATGCCGTGGTGTTCGACCATCCAGTGGTTGGCCTCCGACACGAACGGCTTCACGATGCCGGCGGCGATCGCCGGATGATTGTACGGCGCGAGCGTGTCACCGATGTCGTGCAGAAGAGCGCACAGCACGTACTCCTCGTCGCGGCCGTCTTCCTCGGCGCGCGTCGCCGTCTGCAACGAATGCTCCAACCTCGACACGGGGAAGCCACCATGATCGCGGGCCAGCATCCGCATCTGAGCGATGATGTTCTCACCCGCCATCGCCTGCGTGGCGGGCAGCTGACTGGCGATCAGCGCCCAGTCCTGCTGGGTGGAGCTCTCGAACGTCGTGAAGCTTGCTCGGAGTTCTGTGTCGGCCATGGCGTGAGACTGTAGGGCCAATGAGGGTGATCGCAGGAGTTGGCATGCGTATCGGCAAGACTCTGTAACCGATGCCCAAGCTCACCGAACTCGTCCGCGAGCAGACCACACTCGATCGTGACCAGTTGGCACACCTCAACCGCCTCGTGTCGGAGTGGGGCATGCTCGCCGACTTCTGCTTCGCCGACCTCCTGCTCTACGTACCTACCGCAGACGATCGATGGGCAGTCGTCGCCCAGGTCCGGCCCGCGACGGGCCAGACGATGTATCAGACCGACTGGGTCGCCTCGTGGGCGAACCCGACCGAGGTGGAGATACTGACCAAGGCGTACGACTCCGGTGAGCCCTACGAAGGCGAGATCACCGTCGAGGGCATTCCCGACGAAACGCGCATGCTCGCGATCCCGGTGGTGTTCGAGGGGCGGCCGATCGCCGTGCTCACCAAGGAATGGATCGAACTGACCGGTCGCCGTCCGGGCGAACTCGAACGCGCGTATGGCGTCGTGTTCGAACGCTTCGTGCAGATGATCTCCCACGGTGCGTTCCCGTTCCCACAGCGTGTCGGCGACTCCAGTGCCGCGCCGCGAGTCGGTGACGGTGTGATGTGGCTCGACGCCGACGCCGAGGTCCAATATGTGTCGCCCAACGCGAACTCGGCGCTCCATCGGGTCGGGATCCAGGCATCTGCACTGGGTATGCGGTTGGCCGAGCTCGGATTCCACGACGGGCCCGTCCGCCAGGCGTTCGAGCGCGGGTTGCCGGTGATCGAGGAGTTCGAACAGGGCCCGTCTGTGACACTGTTGTGCCGTTGCGTCCCCTTTCTCGACGGTGACGCGGTCACCGGTGCAGTGCTGTTGCTCCGCGATGTGACCGAACTCCGCAAACGCGATCGACTCCTGCTCAGCAAGGACGCGACCATCCGCGAGATCCACCACCGGGTGAAGAACAACCTCCAGACGATCTCGTCGCTGCTGCGTCTGCAGGCCCGGCGCCTCACTCACCCCGAGGCGATCGCCGCAGTCGGCGAGTCGGTCCGTCGGATTCGCACGATCGCCCTGGTCCACGAGGCGTTGTCGCGCGAGCCGGGTGACGACGTGACCTTCATCGAGATCGTTCGGCCGCTGCTGCGACTTGCCGAGGAGGGGTTGCAGTCGGCCGACCGCCCCGTGCGATTCACCGTCCAGGGTGACGGGGGCCGGATTCCGTCGGCGATCGCGACCCCACTGTCGGTCGTGCTCACCGAGTTGCTCCAGAATGCGGTGGATCATGGGTTCCCCGAGGGCTCGGGCGGTGGTTCGGTCACCGTCCATCTCCACAACACCGGAAGCGAGCTGCGGCTCTCGGTGGTCGACGACGGCCGTGGCGTCGAGAGCGGC
>JAHEDX010000053.1 GCA_024641005.1 Acidimicrobiaceae bacterium | reverse complement strand
TCGCGTTCGCCGGAGGACGACCCGGCATGATCTCTGCTGCGACCGGAGCGATGGCGCTGGTCATGGTGCCCCTCGTCGAGGAGTACGGCATCGAGTACCTCTTCGCCGCCACCATCCTCGCGGGGATCCTGCAGGTGGGCCTCGGATACCTCGGCGTCGGCGAGCTGATGCGATTCGTCCCACGCACGGTCATGCTCGGCTTCGTGAACGCCCTCGCGATCTTGATCCTCATGGCGCAGGTGCCCCACATCCTGCTGTCCGACGACGCATCACGCGGCGACCGGCTGCTCGGCAACAGCGTCACGATCCTGGCCGGCCTGGCGATCATCTACGGATTGCCGCGCATCACCAAGGCAGTGCCGTCGCCGCTGGTCGCGATCGTCGCCATCACCGGGGCAGCGATGATCTGGAACCTCGACCTGCCCACGGTCGGCGACATGGGCGAGCTGCCCAGCAGCCTGCCGTTCGTCGCATTGCCACAGCTCCCGTTCGCGCTCGAAACGCTCACCATCATCTTCCCGGTCGCATTCACGTTGGCCCTGGTCGGTCTGCTCGAATCGTTGCTGACCGCCCAGCTGCTCGACGACCTCACCGACACCGACTCCGACAAGAACACCGAAGCCCGCGGTCAGGGAGTGGCCAACGTGGCCACCGGCTTCCTCGGCGGCATGGCGGGGTGCGCGATGATCGGCCAGTCGATGATCAACTTCCGCTCCGGCGGCCGCACCCGCCTGTCGACATTGGCCTCGGGTGTCTTCCTGCTGGTGCTGATCCTCGCCCTCGGCGACCTGGTCGCCAAGATCCCGATGGCAGCCCTCGTCGCCGTCATGATCATGGTGTCGGTCGGCACGTTCAACTGGCGCAGCATCAGCCCGACCGCCGTCAAGGCCCATCCGATCACCGAGACCGTGATCATGGCAGCGACCGTGGTCATCGTGGTCCTCACACACAACCTCGCCTACGGCGTCGGTGCCGGCGTCGTGCTGTCGGCGGTGTTCTTCGCACGCCACGTCAGCGATCTCGTGAAGGTCACGAGCGTCGTCGACCCCGACAACGTCGAGCGCTTGTACGCCGTGACCGGCGAGCTGTTCTTCGCTTCGACCCACGACATCGTGCACGCCTTCGACTACGACGCCGTCGGAGTCGGCCGTGTCGAGATCGACCTCACCGACGCCCGGATCTGGGACACCTCGGCCGTCGCCGCGCTCGACGCGGTCGTCGGCAAGTTCGAGCAGCGCGGCATCCACGCCGAGCTGGTGGGTATGAACGAACACGCCGAGCAACTCCACACCCGCACCAGCGGGCAGGTCACCGCTCACTAGTTCGCCTCTGCCGGTCGCGATACCGGTAGACCGCAGAGGGATGTGCCTGGCGCATTCCCGAACTCGTAGCCTGAGGGAATGCGAGCAGCCGATACGGTGGCACGATGATCAACGAGCTGATCCACCGGGCACCGAAGGTGCTGCTACACGATCACCTCGACGGGGGCCTCCGGCCCGCGACCGTGATCGACCTCGCCCGCGAGCACGGCTACACGAAGCTGCCGACCGAAGATGTCGGTGAACTCGCCGCCTGGTTCAACCGCGGCGCCAAACGCAACGATCTGGTGCTCTACCTCGAGACCTTCGCCCATACCGTCGGCGTGATGCAGCATCGCGACGCACTCGAACGAGTTGCCTACGAGTGCGCTCACGATCTCGCCGCCGACGGGGTGGTGTACGCCGAAGTACGGTTCGCCCCCGAACTGCACATCGAGGCGGGCCTGTCGCTGCAGGAAGTGCTCGATGCCATCCTGCAGGGGTTCGAACGAGGCGCGGCCGGCACCGACCTCACGATCTACGCGATCTGTTCGGCCATGCGTACGGCTGCTCACAGCCTCGAGATCGCCGAGCTTGCCGTTCGCAACCGCGATCGCGGGGTGGTCGGCTTCGACATCGCCGGCGCCGAGGCCGGATACCCACCATCCCGTCACCTCGACGCCTTCCAATACGTGATGCGCGAGAACTTCCACTCCACGATCCACGCCGGCGAGGCATTCGGGCTCCCATCGATCTGGGAGGCACTGCAGTACTGCGGTGCCGCACGGCTCGGGCACGGTGTCAGGATCGTCGACGACATCACCGGTGCGCCCGGCGACGAGCAGCTCGGGCGGCTCGCCTCGTTCGTTCGCGACCGGCGCGTCTGCCTCGAACTGTGCCCCACCTCCAATGTCAACACCGGGGTGTGCCCTTCGATCGCCGAGCATCCGATCGGCCTGCTGCGACGGCTGCGGTTTCGGGTCACCGTCAACACCGACAACCGGCTGATGAGCGACACCTCGATGACCAACGAGATGTTGCAGCTGCAGCAGGCGTTCGGTTGGGGACTGAGCGACTTCGAATGGTTGACGATCAACGCCATGAAGTCAGCGTTCGCTCCCTTCCCCGAGCGCCTCAAGATCATCAACGGTCTCATCAAACCCCGCTATGCGCTACTCAACGCCGAATCTTCCATGGGAGCACTCTGATGTCCGTCACCGTCACCCTCGTCGACCATCCTCTGGTCGCCGACTCACTCGCTCGCATCCGAGATCGCAACACGCCGAACCCGTCCTTCCGCACCAATCTCGAACGAATCGGGACGCTTCTGCTCGCTGAGGCAACGAAGTCGTTGCCGACCGTCGAGGGCACCGTCGAGACCCCGATCACCGCTGCGCCGGCCCGACGTCTCGCGGTGCAGCCCGTCATCGTGCCGGTGCTGCGGGCGGGGCTCGGGTTCGTGCACGCCGCCCAAGAGCTGATGCCGCTGGCCGATGTCGGGTTCATCGGTATCTCACGCGACGAGGAGACGTTCCAGCCCAAGCCCTACGTCAACAAGCTGCCCGAGTCGCTCGCGGGCCGCCCCGTCATCGTGATCGACCCGATGCTCGCAACCGGCGGCTCGTTGGTACACACGATCGCGCTACTCACCGAACGCGATGCACCGGTACCGATCACCGTCGTGTGCGCTCTCGCGGCACCCGAGGGCATCCAGCGGCTCCGCGACGAAGGGCTCGATCTCCATATCGTCACCGCCGCTATCGACGACCACCTCAACGAACACGCCTTCATCGTGCCCGGCCTCGGTGACGCTGGCGACCGCCAGTTCGGCACCGGCGGCTGACATCGCTCGAACCATCGTGGCGACCACCCGCGAGCGGCTTCGCCCGTTCGCCCCGTACGCAGCACCGGCCGCACTCGCCCTGACCGTCGGCGCCATGGCGGCGATCATGTTCGCCTCGCACCGTGCCGGGCACTGGTGGGGAGACGACTGGGCGCTCTACATCCGCCAGGCGAAGGGGCTGCTCGATGGCAATCCCGGGCGGGTCATCGACGACAACCTCTTCACGGTCGACACGTCGAGGGGCCCGGCATTCAGCCCGCCGCTGTATCCCTGGGGATTCCCACTGATCCTCACTCCCTTCATCGCGGTCGTGGGCACCGACGTCGACCGGCTCACGATCGTTCCCGTGCTGAGCGCGTGCCTGTTCGCGTGCACCTGGTACCTGCTGGCGAAGCCACGGATCGGAACGCTCACAGCGCTCTGCGGCGCCGTCGTCGTCACCTTGAGCCCGCTCGTGTTGAGCTGGACCGAACTGATCCAGTCCGAGCTGCCGTTCATGGCGGTCACGGGTGTGGTGCTCGTCGGGCTCGACCGTGCCGCCCGCTCCGGCGCGTTGACCCGCACCCACGGCAGATGGTGGCCATTGGCACTGCTGGGTTGCGGCGCGGCGGCCGCGTTCTCGGTGCGACGTGAGGGGCTCGCGACGATTGCGGCGATCGCTGCCGCACAGCTGGCCTCGCTGATCGCTACCAGGGACCAGCGGTGGTGGAAGGACAGGTCGACACGCCTCGCGCTCGCGACCCGCGTGCTCCTCCCCCATTCCTGCGCCCTCTTGATCGTGTGGCTGCTCCAGGTCGTCCTCCCGAGCACGCTGGTGCCGCAATACACGGGCACCAGCATCAGCAACGTGTGGCGCTTCCGAACCGACCACATCGAACACCTCGCCGAGCTGATCGGGCTCAAGCGCCCCTGGGAAGCCAACCCGACGGTCTTCGACAACGTCGCCCTCGGATGGGTCGCCGTCAGCCTGTATCTCGTGCTCGCAGCGATCGGGATCGCGCTCGCACTCACACTCAACCGTCGACGCGACCTCCACCTCGTCGTGTATGCCGGCGCTGCACTGGCGATCGGAGGCAGCTTCCGCTCACCCATCAACCGGTACCTGTGCACGGTCGCAGCCGTCTTGCTGTTGCTCGCACTCGTCGCGCTGACGACGATCCTCCGCAAGCCACGCGTGGCGGCGTTGTCGACCACCGTGGCGGTCGTCGCGCTCGGAGGCATCATCGTCGGCGACCTCGCAAACGCGAACATCCGGATCGACCGAGCCACGGCGTTCGCCGACGCCGGGGAGATCGAGTGGGGGCCCACACATCCCGACGCGATCGCGATGTTCGACGCCGTCGTCGAACTCAGCGGGCCGAGCGACGTGATCGCCGCACCGAAAGCCCGAGCGATGACCCTCGAGACCGGCCGCAGGGCAGTGCAGGTCGACGACAAGCGGCCATTGCCCACCACCGTCAACCTGGCGTTGATCGTGACCGAGGTCCACACCGACCTCACCGATGAGCTGCGCGCCGAGCCCGACCGCTACGAGATGGTCTGGCGCAACGCGCGGTTCGTGATCTTTCAGCCGAGCAGTTCGGCCAACGCCGCCACGAACGGCGTCGGGTCCTCGTCGACCGCCTCGCCGTAGAGCTTGACCTTCGGCTCGGTGCCGCTGGGACGGATCTGCACCCGTACCCCGCCCTCGAGTTCGAATCGCAACAGATCGGCCTCGGGATATTCCTCGACCGCAACCACGCCGCGCCCGCCGATCAGAGCGGGTGGGTCGGCGCGCAACGCTGCGACCTTGGCCGCTGCCTCGACGGGAGACATCCGCACCGCCGCGTCGGCGAGCACATGGCGCCCGTACCTGGCGGCGATGTCGTCGAGCCACTGCTGCAAGGTGCGTCCGTCGGCGGCGGCAACCGCCGCGATCTCGGCGAACAGCACTGCCGCGCTGATGCCGTCCTTGTCGAGCGGGCGCTGTGCGACCAGGTAGCCGAGAGCTTGCTCGTATCCCAACACGAAGCGCAGTTCGGGCCGATCGAGCACCGCCCGGGCGATCCATTTGAACCCGGTGAACGTCTCGGTGGACTGCACACCGTGGTGAGCGGCCATCTTGCCGAGCAGCGCCGACGACACGAGCGTGGTGACCACCAACCGGTCTGCGCCGGAGTCGAGGGCGAGCAGGTAGTCGGCGAACAGCCAGCCGATCTCGTCGCCACCCAGGCGTCGCCACGAGCCGTCGGGCTGTGGGATCGCCGCGCCCAGCCGGTCGGCGTCGGGGTCGTTGGCGATGGCCACATGTGCGCCGACGTCGCGGGCGACCTGCATGAGGAGGTCCATCGCTCCCGGCTCTTCGGGATTGGGGAACGACACCGTGGGGAACGTGCCGTCGGGCTCGAACTGCTCGGCGACGACGTGGGGCGGTTCGAGGCCCGCGGCCTCGAAAGCTCGGACCAGGGTGTCACCACCGACGCCGTGCATGGCCGTGTAGGCGACCGGCACACCGGGGACATCGGGCCGGCGGCGAACGGCCGGGATCGCAGCGAGGTAGGCGTCGACGAGGTCGTCGCCGACGGATGAGATCAGCGAATCATCGGCAGCCGCCATCAGTACCGATGTCGGGTCGACTGCAGCGATGCGAGCTGATATGCCGACGTCGTGAGGAGGAACGATCTGGGCGCCATCGCCGAGGTACACCTTGTAGCCGTTGTCCGCGGGAGGGTTGTGCGATGCGGTGACCACCACTCCGGCAGCTGCGTCGAGATGCGTGATCGACCAGGCGAGTACCGGCGTGGCCACGCGCTGGTCGAACAGTCGTGTCGGGATACCGGCGGCCGCCATGACCCGGGCCGTGTCGGAGGCGAACAGATCGCTCTTGCGTCGGGCGTCGAAGCCGATCACGACACCACGCCGGTGCGCAAGCGGATCGGTGTCGAGCAGATACTGCGCCAACCCGGCGGCCGCCTGCTGGACGACCAGGCGGTTCATACGGAGCGGGCCGGCGCCGACCGCGGCGCGCAGTCCGGCGGTGCCGAACTGCAAGCGGTCGGCAAAGCGTTCGGCGAGTTCGGCCGGATCGCCGTCGATCAGAGCCTGGAGCTCGTCACGGATGTCGTCGTCGGGCTCGGCCTCCAGCCATCGCTCGGCGGTGGCACGCACGTCGTCGATCGTCACCTCACCAGCGTACGCAACTCGACCAGCGGGCGAGGACCAACGTGCGAGATCACCTCGGCCGCTGCCAACGAACCGAGCCGACCACACTCCTCGAGCGACATGCCCGAGGTGATGCCGTGCAGAAAACCCGCTGCGTAGAGGTCGCCGGCACCCGTGGTGTCGATCACCTTACGAACCGGCAGTGCGGGCACCTCGATCACGTCGTCACCGGTGACGATCATCGAACCGTTCGCCCCCACCGTGATTGCGGCGAGCTGGCAATGACGGCGCAACTCGACGATCGCCTGGTCGAACGTCTCGGTTTCGTACAGGGCGACCAACTCTGACTCGTTGCCGAACAGCAGGTCGACCTCGTCGCTGACCAGCGACCTGAAGTCGTCGCGGTGCCGGTCGACGCAGAACGCATCGGACAGGGTGAGCGATACCAGGCGACCGGCATCGTGGGCGACCGAAGCCGCATGCCGGAACGCCGCCTTGGCCTCGTCGCGGTCATAGAGGTACCCCTCCATGTAGAGCACCTTGCCGTCAGCGATCGCCGCATCGTCGAGGTCACCCACCCCGAGCAGGCTCGATGCACCGAGATAGGTGTTCATCGTGCGTTCCGCGTCGGGTGTGACGACGATGATGCATCGTCCCGTCGGTACCTCGTTACGGTGATCGCCGGGCCGGAACTGCACGCCGACTGCGAGCAGGTCGTGACCGAACGCGCTGCCCAGTTCGTCGTCGGTGACCTTGCCGACGTAGGCGGCGGTCCCCCCGAAGCTCGCCACGCCGCACATCGTGTTGGCGGCCGACCCTCCACTCATCTCGACCGCCGACCCGAGCGCCCGGTACAGACCGAGCGCCCGATCGGTGTCGACCAGGTCCATGCGGCCCTTGATCAGATCGTGTTGGTCGAGGAAGCCATCGGGAGCGTGAGCGATCACGTCGACGAGCGCATTGCCGATACCGACGACGTCGAACCGAGTCTCGTCCGCCGGCATCTGATCGCGCATCCCAGTCACGAGCGGGCACGCTACCGCGCCGCACCGGCGGTCGCTCGGTCCCGCACGTCGGGTGACACCGGGCGACGTGCGCCACCGCGACGGTACGATCCGACGAGATGACGACCACCGACTCGCTCGCTGATGCCCTCGATCCGTACCGGCTGCCGCGGACGACCGTCCCGCTTCGCTACGACCTGGTGCTCGAACCCGACCTGGCCGCCGCGACGTTCCACGGGACCGTCGGGATCGACGTGGTCACTCGTGGCGCCGCCGTCGAACTGGTGCTCAATGCGATCGAGCTCGAGATCGACCGATGCACGCTCGACGGATCACCGGTCGGCTTCAGGCTCGATCCGACCTCCGAGCGGTTGTTCGTCACTCCCCCCGATGGTGTCAGCACCGGCAAACACCGATTGTCGCTCGAGTTCCGCGGCATTCTCAATGATCAGTTGCGCGGGTTCTACCGGAGCACGTACCGCGACGCTTCGGGGGTCGAGCAGGTCATTGCCACCACCCAGATGCAATCGACCGATTGTCGTCGCACCTTTCCGTGTTGGGACGAGCCCGACTTCAAGGCGGTGTTCGCTGTGACGCTGATCGTCGCCCCCGAATTGTTGGCCGTGTCGAACGGAGCCGAAGTAGGTCGCGATGTGTGCGCCGACGGCAAGGTGGCCGTCCGCTTCGCCGACACGATGGTGATGAGCCCGTATCTGGTCGCGTTCGTGGTCGGCCCACTCGAGGCGACCGACTGGGCAGACGTCGACGGTGTGCCGGTGCGGATCGTCCACCTGCCCGGCAAGGGGGGCCTCACCAGCTACGGATTGGCCGCCGCGGCGTTCAGCCTGCGCTGGTTCCAGGAGTACTACGGCATCGCCTATCCAGGTGACAAGGTCGACCTGATCGCGTTGCCCGACTTTGCCGCCGGCGCGATGGAGAACCTCGGCTGCATCACGTTCCGCGAGAACCTGTTGCTCGTCGACCCTTCGGCCGCAACCCAGCGCGAACGCCAACTGGTGGTGGATGTCGTGGCCCACGAGTTCGCCCACATGTGGTTCGGTGACCTCGTGACCATGGAGTGGTGGAACGGCATCTGGTTGAACGAGGCATTCGCCACCTTCATGGAGATCGCCGCATGCGATGCCTACCGACCCGAGTGGCAGCGATGGACGTTCTTCGGACTCGAGCGCAGCGCAGCATTCGAGGTCGACTCGCTGTCGTCGACCCGAACCGTCGAATACGAGGTGCACTCCCCTGCCGATTGTGCGGGCATGTTCGACGTGCTGACCTATCAGAAGGGTGGCGCATTGCTGCGAATGCTCGAGCAGTACCTCGGCGAAGAGCGTTTCCGCTTGGGCGTGCGCCACTACCTCACCACCCACGCTTACGGAAACACCCACACGAGCGATCTGTGGGACGCGATCGAACACACCTCGGGCGACCCGGTCCGCACGATGATGGACTCGTGGATCTGGCAGCCGGGGTATCCCTCGATCTCCGCTGCCGTCGCGGGCGACGAGCTGGTGCTGTCACAGCGCCGGTTCTCGTTCGATCCAGACGACGCCTCGACAGCGGCGTGGGTGGTGCCGCTGGTCGTCCGCCAGGGAGATCAGCTGGAATCCGTGTTGTTGGACGGAGATGAGGTTCGTCTTGCGTTCCAGGGCGCACCGGTCGTCGTGAACGCCGGCGGCCACGGCTACTACCGGGTGTCGTACTCGGAGGAACTGCGGGGCCTGCTCAACGACGAGGTCGTGGCGACGATGTCGACGCTCGAGCGATACAACCTGGTCGACGATGCGTGGAACGCCGTCGTCGGTGGCACCCTCGACGCGTTCGGATTCGTCGAGTTGATCGAGCATTTCGGAAACGAGCGCGACTACGCCGTGTGGCAGAGCATTGCGATCGGACTGCGCGGCGTGCGCAGGCTGCTGTCAGACGACGCAGCGATCACCGAGTTCGAACAGCGGGTCGTCACCCTCGTCGGTCCCGCCCTCGACGCACTCGGCGAGCCCCATGCAGGCGAAGTGGAGCTGACTGCGACCCTGCGGGGTCTGTTGTTGTCGATGCTGGCCGTTCAGGGTGGCGAGGCAACGGCACGTCGACGCGCCCGAGAGCACTACGAACTCTGGGCGGCAGATCCAGCGTCTGTCGACGCCGAACTGGCCGCTGCCGCGACGAGCATCGTCGCCATCACCGGGAACGCCGACGATTACGACCGGATGCTCGAACAGGCGATGAGCGGCGCGACCACCCAGATACGGCTTCGCCACCTGTATGCGCTCGCCGAGTTCGGCGATGCCGAGCTCGTGCGACGCACGTGCGAACTGGCGATGAGTGACCGAGTGAAGACTCAGAACGCGCCCTTCCTGCTGAGGGCCTGCATCGGCAATCGTCACCACGGTGCTGCGTCCTGGGACTTCGTGCGCCGTCATTGGGCCGAGGCCAACACGCGATTCCCGCAGAACACGATCTCGCGGATGGTCGAGACCGTCAAGCTGCTCGACAGCGCAGCCCAGGTGGCGGACGTACAGGCCTTCTTTTCCGAGCATCCGATCCCGCAGGCGACCAAGACCCTCGATCAGATCCTCGAACGCCAGCGGGTGAACGCTGATGTCCGGGCGCGAAACGAGCAGGCGTTGACCGAAGCCCTGCGGGCGCGTTAGCCGACGCTCGCGACCACCCCAAAGGTCGCTCTGAGGGGCGGGTCAAAAAGAATCTCCGCATCGTGCATCCAGGATCCCTGTTCGGTCCGTAGTACTCGATGAATGGGAGGTGCCGTTGCGTGCCGAACATTCTGTGCTGAATCTTCACGAGCTCCACCGGGCGCAGCACATTCCGACAACCTCGAAACCGAAGGACAACAAGACATGAAACGAGCACTCGCAGGTCTCGCGGCGATCGCCGCCATCGTGGTGGCACCTGGTGCCGCCAACGCTCAGGACAGCACCCAGATCACGCTGCTGCACGGTATCCCCGGCGTCACCGTCGATGTCGCCGTCGACGGAGCGGTCCTGATCCCCGGCTTCGAGCCGGGCGCAACCCAGGATCTGACGCCCTTCGCCGGACAGACACTCATGAACGTCGAGGTTCGCATCGCCGGCGAAGACACCGTTGCGATCGGCCCGATCCCCGAGTTCGCCGTGCCCGCCTCTGGCAACTGGACCGTCATTGCCCACCTCGACGCCGACGGCAACCCGACGATCACACCGTTCGAGAACAACACGGCGATGACCGCCGATGGCCAGGGTCGCTTGACGGTCCGCCATACGGCCGCTGCTCCTGCCGTCGACCTCGTCGTCGGCGATGCCCGCCCGATCGAAGGAGCGGCCAATGGAGCCAGCGCCGAACTCGAGTTGCCCGCCGGTGAGATCGCCGGCGCCCAGCTCGCGCCGGCCGGCGGTGACCCGATCGTCGACGTCCCCACCGTCACCCTGAAGGCCGGCACGAACCTCGTCGTGTACGCCGTGGGCTCGCTCGAGGGTGGCAGCTTCACGTTCCTCACCCAGGAGATCGAGGTCGGCATGGAGGCTGCAGCAGGAGACGATGCGTCCGGAGACGGTACGCCCGTTCCGACCGCCGTCAACACCGGCGAGCCGATCAGCAACTCCGTCAACACCGGCGTCCTCGCCGCTGCCGCCGGCATGATGATGCTCGCCGGTGGTGCGTTCGTGCTCCGTCGTCGCAGCGTCGAAGCCTGACCAACTTCCTCCCGTGACAGAGCTCGCCCGACCCCCACGCCGATCGTCGGCTCGGGGTCGGGCGTTGCTCGTTTTCGGGTTGATCGCAGGCGTCACCGGGATCGGCCTCGCCGTCTCGGCCTTCGGTGACGGCGACGGCGATACCGACGTCACTCTCGACGTCGAGGACGCCACGGCATCGATCGCGCCGGTGACGGTTGCTCCGATCGTGGTCGACCGGTCCCCGGCAGCGTCCACCCCTGCTTTGACCGACCGGGAGTCCTTATCGACGACGACCATCCCCCTGTCGCCGCTCGCCGAGCTGCTCGGCCCCGGAGGCAGCGCGATTCCGCGTCAGATCGAACCCAGGCTGCGGCCGGCGTCCCTCACCATCGACGACCTCGACTTGTGGGGTCCGATTCGCAGCGTCGGCCTCGAGGACGACGGCCAACTGGAGATTCCGGACGAGACGGAGATCGGCTGGTACCAGTACGGCGCTGCACCCGGTTATGAGGGAGCGACCGTCCTCGCCGCACACGTCACCTGGAACGGGACCATCGGACCGTTCCACCGCCTCGGAGACCTGGACCCAGGCGCCCGGGTCGAGGTCGCCCTCGAAGACGGCTCGCGGCGGACCTATGAAGTGATCGAGCGCACCATCTACGACAAGGACGCCCTGCCCCGCGAGCGGATCTGGCGCAACACCGGTGACGAGACGCTGGTGCTGATCACCTGTGGAGGCGATTTCAACCCGGAGATCCGGCGTTACCGCCAGAACATCGTGGTCTACGCCGTGCCGGTCGCTTGATCGTTCCCGGCCTGCCCTGACGGGCCGGGCCGGCCGGGAACCGATCAGTAGATCTCGATCAGGCCGGCAGCACCCTGGCCGCCACCGATGCACATCGTCACGACGCCCCACTTGGCGCCCCGCCGCTTGCCCTCGAGTAACACGTGACCTGCACAGCGGGTCCCAGTCATGCCGAACGGGTGACCGATCGCGATCGAGCCGCCGTTGACGTTGTACTTCTCGGGATCGATACCGAGCTGATCACGCGAGTACAGGCACTGGCTGGCGAACGCCTCGTTGAGCTCCCACAGGTCGATGTCGTCGACGGTCAGCCCGTGGCGCTTGAGCAGCTTCGGAACGGCATAGACCGGCCCGATACCCATCTCATCGGGCTCACAACCGGCGACCGCCCAGCCCTTGAACGCGCCCATCGGCTCGATGCCGCGCCGAGAGGCCTCCTCGTCCGACATCATGACGACGGCAGCGGCGCCGTCGGAGAGCTGGCTGGCGTTGCCGGCGGTGACATAGTTGCCGTCGCCCCGCACCGGCTGCAGCTTGGCGAGCCCCTCGAGCGTCGTCGAAGGACGGTTGCACTCGTCACCGTCGACGGTGTAATCGACGATCGTCTCTTCCTTCGTCTCGCGGTCGACCAGCTTCATCTTCGTCTGCATCGGCACGATCTCGTTCTCGAACAATCCGTTCTCCTGAGCCGCTGCCATCCGCATCTGCGAGTTGAACGAGTACTCGTCCTGGTACTCGCGAGACACCCCGTATCGCTCGGCGACGATGTCGGCGGTCTCGATCATCGCCATGTAGACGGCCGGATACATCTCGTGCAGGCGTGGGTCCATGTTGGCGCTGCCGCCGAATCCGGGGCTGGGGATCGAGATCGACTCGACGCCGCCGGCGACGACACAATCGGCGCCATCGGCCTTGATGTAGTTGGCGGCGACGGCGATCGAGTTGAGACCCGACGAGCAGTGTCGCTGGATCGTGTTCCCGCCCGTCGATGTGGGCAGCCCTGCGAGCAGGCTCGCCAGGCGACCAAGGTTCCCGGCACCGTGGGCACCGTTGCCGAGCGCCACGTCCTCGACGGCCTCCCGCTCGATGCCTGCCTGGTCGACCGCGCTGCTGATGGCATGAGCGGCCATCGTCATCGCCGGCGTCATGTTGAAGCCACCACGGGCTGCCTTGGCAAGGCCGGTACGGGCATAGGAAACGAATACTGCTTCGCGCATCAGGGCGCTCCTGTCTGGGTGGAAGGGGACGACGGGGTCCGTGGCGACGCTACCGACCGCACCGGAACGGATTCCATTCGGAGGGTCGCCGGTCCGCGTCGTCCGTATCCGGCACCGACCGGCGATGCGCTCGCGTCAGCGGTGTGCCGACTCGGAGATCGGCGCGCCGCTGTCGTGATCGGCAGCCGGGTCGGTGTCGATCACGCGCAACGACTCACGATGCAAGACCAGCGCCGTGCCAGCGGCAAGCGTCAGCATGACCAGCCAGATCGGTGTGAGCGACGGGTGCGTCGCGTTGGGCACCTTCCAGTCCGCCCAGCCGCGCTTGACGACCTGTTCGTGCCACAGGTCCTGAGCGAAGTTGACGATGCCGTACGCGAACAGCAGCGACACGTACAGCCGCGTCGCCCGCGCCAGACCGGGTGAACGCAATCTGACGCGCGACAGCAGCACAGCGGTGATCGCCAACAGCGCTCCGTCGAGTCCGTGGTGGTGCCCGAGGTGCACCGCAGCGGCCACCTTGCCGTCGGAACCGGTGATCGGACGCTCCATGATGAACACCCACTCGGGCACGAACAGGCCGAGATCGGCAAAGATCCACGGCAACGACAGCAGCACCACCATCACGACGATCGCCAGACGGATCCCATCGAGTGGTCGCCGCGAGGCGGTAGGAGCCCCGGATCTGACGATGGCCGCCACGCACAGCCCGAGTGCGAGCAGCACACCGAGTGCGGGCACGAAGTTCACGGGCCTCGCATCGAGGTCACCGTCGTCGACGACGCCTGGCCACACGGTGAAGGCGCACAACAAGATCGCCGGGCCTCCTATCAACCAGGCCCGTGATGGGAGCGAGTCGAGTGCGATGAGCACCAGAGCGATCGCCACGAGGGCGATCGGGAAGTTCATCTCGACCAGCACCCGCGACAGGCCACCCGTCCATCCGTCACCCGAGACGTGGTACAACTCGACGGGATCCAGCCGGACGTAGGTGATGAACATCGCGGCCAGGAGCGCGCCCCACAGCGCCCAGGCGACCATCGACTCACCGTGCGAGGGTGTGCTCTTTGTCGGTCCAGATGCGAAGTGCTGGCTCATGACGAACTCCCCACTCGTCAAGCGGTTCCGAGAACCGCGGTGCTTCTCCCCCTCCTGTTCGACGCCCCAAACGCCGCAGTCCGTGATTGTGCCGTGGACGTGTTAGGTCGTCGAGTCGAGACGCGTGTCGTCGGCCGCCTCGACCAGCGCAGCAAATCCGTCGAGTTCAGCGGCGGTAGGGGTGTGGCTCCACACATACAGGCCGTCGAGCAGGTCGCCGAAGGCCAGCTCCTGCCCGGGTTTGACCGAGGCCGCGATCGGCATGTCGGCAGGCAGCGTCTGTTTGTACGTCTGGAGGATCCGACGGTGGTACTCCCGATCGAGATCCAGCTTGAACACCACACCATGTGCCTCGTTGACCAGTTCGCACGTGCCCTCCTCGAGCAGCGGGCACTCAGCATGAACTCCCGGCCCGTGACAGACCTCGACGCGATGGCCCATCCCTTCGAGCAGATGACGTTCGAACCCCTCGTGGTCACCAGGCGTGACGTCCAGAATCATTCCGATGTCTTGGTCAGCCATGACCTGAGTCTCAGACCAATCCCAGTCGTGCACAAGGGCACGAGGTCCCTAGACGAGCAATGGGGCGGAGTCGGCGAGATCGTCAACCGCATGGTTCGCAGTGAGCTGTCGACCGGACGGGACGTGGCTGCACCCGGCAGTCGGACAGATGGCGCCCGATGCCGCGCGGAGGGCTGCAGGCCACCGAAGGGTCCCAGGCGACGGAGAAGTGGAGCTGAGGGGAATCGAACCCCTGACCTCGTCATTGCGAACGACGCGCTCTGCCAACTGAGCTACAGCCCCGTAACCGGTCGAGAGTGTACCGGCGCCGGTCGTCGACGCGACCTGATCAGTGATGCATCCAGTCGTTCGGCCACGAGCCGCTTTCACGCTGGCGGGCCTGCGACAGGAGATAGGCATAACCGCACAGCGCCAGGAAGGCCGCGGCGAACACGTAGAGCATCGCCGGCTCTTGCGTGGTGGCTGCCAGGAACAAGGTGGCGCCGGCAGTGAGCACCAGCATGAACAGCACATTCGAGCGACGGCGACGAAGTTGATCTGCCGACGACGTGTTGTGCCGGGCAACGTGCGCCTGACGATGCTGCTGCTGCGGACGAGGTTGGCCACCGGTGGGGTCGCCATGCGTGCGACCGCGCGGTGCGGCATCCCTCACCTGCGTGGCGGTGCCGGCACGATAGGCCTGCTGGGCGACGTGGGTACGCCCCGAACCGGAGCGACGGGCCTGGGCCGGCTGAAGACCCGGTCGACCTGCCGCAGCGGGGCGCTGCAACGGCGACTGTGCGAGAGGTCGGGCCATGCCCCGCATCGATCCAGCAGCGCGGTTGGGCACCGTGCCCTGCAACTTGTTGAGCTGGCGACGGAAGTCGGTGACCGAGGAATTGGGTCGGTTCTCGATGCGGGAGCGGAGCAGCGGTGGAATCAGCACGGCTGCCCAAGCAGCTGCTACGACCAGCAGGACGAGTTCGCCCATGTTGTGGATCCTTCGTTCGGTGACTGGGACATCGTTCTTGTCGGCAAGCGGCCATCAGGCCTCAGGCACGACGTTTCATTACGATTCTACGACATTCGTAACACTCTCGGCAACATCCAACGTGGTTTCCGTCACATGTCGGCCACTCAGCGTGCTGATCGTCGGGGACAGATCACACCGGAACGAGACGTTCACGGCTCCTCCATGCGCCGGTAGGTGCCCGACCGGCCGCCCGTCTTCTCCCACAGCGCCAGCTCGCCGATCGTCATTCCCCGGTCGGCCGACTTGCACATGTCGTAGATCGTCAGTGCCGCGACCGAGCAGGCGTGAAGTGCTTCCATCTCGACCCCGGTCCGCTCGATCGTGTCGACGAACGCCTCGACGGCCACATGGTCGTCACCGATGTCGAAACTGACCGACACCGCGCCGACCAGCAACGGGTGGCAGAGCGGGATCATGTCTGACGTGCGCTTGGCCGCTTGGATGCCAGCGACCCTCGCGACCGCGAGCACGTCACCCTTCTTGACCTCACGATTGGCGATCGCCGCTGTGGTCTCGGGCTTCATGAAGACCTTGCAGCGCGCCACCGCACGACGATGCGTCGGATCCTTCAAGGTGACGTCGACCATGCGCGCATGGCCGAGCGGGTCGAGATGGGTGAACTCGAGATCGCTCATGCGCGATCCACGGTACTGCACCCGGCGGTCGCCGAGCAGGGCACACCGCTGCTGGGTGCGTGTCGACCCAGCGCCACACGCCTGCCGCCGCCGTCCTGGCACCACAACGATGCCGGCGCCGACTCCCATCCGGCGAGCGGGGCCGTCAACCGCCGATCTGGCTCATCGTGCGCTTGGGTCGGATGAAGTGCACCTGATTGATCTGATGGCCCGCCCACTTGGTGCCCACCGCCGTCTCGATGCGACGAGCGATCTCGTCGTCGGTCTCGCCGGCGCGCAGCGCCTCCCGCATGTCGAACTCGTCGGTCGCGAACAGACAGGTTCGGAACTGACCGTCGGCGGTGAGCCTGACACGGTCGCAGTCGCCACAGAACGGCTTGGTCACCGTGGGGATCACACCGACCGTGCCGCCGCCGTCGAGATAGCGCCACAGGTTGGCAGGAGCCGCCCCCGTCGCAGGAACCACTTCGATCGGCCACTCGGAGGCGATCGCTGCGACGATCTCGTCCTGCCCGACGACCTTGGCGCGCTGCCACGCGTCGCTGGCATCGAGCGGCATGAACTCGATGAACCGCACCTCGACCCCCTCGTCGCGCCCGAAGCGTGCGAGATCGACGATCTCGTCGTCATTGGTACCGCGCTCGACGACGGCGTTGATCTTCACCCGGTCGAACCCCGCCTGCTTGGCGACCGCGATCCCTTCGAGCACGTTCGCCAACTCGTCGCGACGGGTCATGCGTGCGAACTTGTCGCGGTCGAGCGTGTCGAGGCTGATGTTGATGCGCTGCAACCCGGCCTGGCGCAGATCGTGGGCCAGGTTGCGAAGGGTGGCGCCATTGGTGGTCATCGCCAGATCGACACCGAGCGCCGCCAGTTTCGACACCAAGCGGGTGATATGGGCCCGGATCGTGGGCTCTCCGCCGGTCAGACGGATGCCCTCGAAGCCGTAGTGCTCGACGCAAATGCGTGCCAGCCGCTCGATCTCCTCGAACGTGAGGATCTCGGACCGCGGCATCCATTGCATGCCCTCTTCCGGCATGCAGTACGTGCATCGGAAGTTGCAGCGGTCGGTCACCGAGATACGCAGGTCACGGACGACACGATCGAATGGATCGATCAGATCACGCGCCCCTGGATGCGTCATCGAGCCAGCCTAGGTCGCAAACCGGTTGGGCGCATCAGCCCTGCATCATCACGACAGCGACGTCGGACCCGGCGGGCAGGCCATCGCCGTCGGGCACGATCGCGATCGCGTTGGCCAGTGCGGTGGCCGCGAGCTGATGGCTGCCTTGCGCCCTCGCCGACCGCACATGGCAACGACCGTCGTCCTCGAAGCCGGCCAGCACCCTCATCAAGTGCACCTTGCCATCCGGTCGACGTGTCAGATCGGTGTCGGTCACTGCAACATGGCTCTGACGGGCCAGCTTGCGATGGCCCATCATCCGCCGCAGCGCCGGTCTCGCCAGCATCTCGAAACTCACGATCGAGCTGACCGGGTTGCCGGGCAACCCGAAGATCGGGATGCCGTCGATCGTGCCGAACGCAAACGGTTTGGCGGGCTTGATCGCGATCTGCAGCCAGGTCATGTCGGCGATCCGGCCGAGCACCGCCTTCACCACGTCGTAGTCACCCATGCTGACCCCGCCGCTCGTCACGATCGCATCGCACCGGGCGGCAGCCTGACGCAGCACCAGTTCGAGCGCGGCCTCGTCGTCACGGACGACACCCATGTCGACGACGTCACATCCCGACTCGCGCAGGAGCCCAGCCAGCATGCGCCGGTTGCTTTCGCGAATCTGGCCGGGTCGCAGTGGGCGACCGTCCTCGACCAACTCGTCACCGGTCGACAACACCGCCACACGAGCGCGGCGATAGGCGCTGACCGTTCGGGCATTGATGCTGGCGAGCACGCCCAGGATGGCGGGCGTCACGAAGGTGCCCGCCGGGAACAGCAGATCGCCAGGCTGGACGTCGTCGCCGGCGCGACGGACGGCTGCTCCCGCTTCGACGCCCGCGTGGACTCGGACTCGATCGTCGGCCAGCCGCTCGGTCTCCTCGACCATCACGACCGCGTCGCATCCGTCGGGCAGCGGAGCGCCGGTCATGATCCGAATCGCCTCGCCACGCCGCAGTACGCGATCGGTGAACGCACCGGCCGCCACCTCGGCAACGACGGGGAGGTCGATCGGTACCCGCTCGGTGTCGGCGGCGAGCACCGCATAGCCGTCGACGGCAGAGTTGTCGAACGGCGGCACCTGCTCGGTCGCCACCACGTCGGCGGCGAGCACCAGGCCATCAGCTTGATCGAACGGCACCTCGACCGGCGACATCGGGGGACAGCTGCCGATCACGAAACTCTGGGCATCTTCGAGCGGGGTCACGAACCGAACGGTACCGGTCGGAGCGAGGCGGCGGCAGACTGGACCGGTGAACGACGGCACGTCATCGCCCTCACCGCTGCTGCGGGCATTCCCTTCCGACGGCTACGAAGCGCGCTGGAGCACCTGGGACGGCGGGCACCACGAAACGCTGTCACTGGCCTGGGAGAACGAGGCGTGGACGGCGACCGGTTCGGTCGAACGCGAAAACGTCGAGTACGTGATCCGGCTCTCACCGCTGTGGCAGGTGCGTCAGTTCATCTTGTTCCGCGACCTGGCCGAGCCCGACCTGTGGCTGGGCACCGATGGGAAGGGCCGCTGGGGAGAGGTCAACGGAGCCCATCGAACCGACCTCGACGGCGCACTCGACGTGGCGTTGCCGTGCACGCCGTTCACACACACGTTGCCGATCCGACGGCTGCCATTGCACATCGGCGACTCGGCCGAACTGTCGGTCATCGAGATAGACGTCGAGACACTCGGCGTCACGACGGCCGCGCACACGTACGAACGCGTCGACGAACTGCGCTGGAGAATCACCACCGGCCCGGGGACGGCCGAGTTCGATGTCGACGAATTCGGTGTGCCCATCGATCTCGACGACAGCTACCGGCGGATCCGCTGAACCGGCGGGCCGAATCGTCAACCGCTCGCGTACCGAGCGAGCACTTCCCTGATGCCGGGCGACATCTCGGCATCTCTCAAGGCGAACGCGATCGCCGCTTCGAGGAAGCCCACGGGATTGCCGGTGTCGTACCGGTCGGTGCGCGACAACACCCCCGAAAACGGTGATCTGGCGGCCTGCGCACGCAGGGCATCGGTGAGCTGCAGTTCTCCACCGCTACCCGGCGTGAGCGCCTCGATCTCGTCGAACACGTCGGGCGTCAACACGTAGCGCCCGACCAGGATGTAGTCGCTGGGGGCTTCGTCGACTGACGGCTTCTCGACCAGATCCGACACCGGGATCACGCCATCGTCGCTGATCGGCCCCGCCGGAGCGAGCACGCCGTAGGAGCTGACCTGGCTGCGGGGTACCTGTTTGACACCCACGACGCTGCCTCCAGTGGCGGCACACACCCCGTTCATCTGCGCCAACAGCGACGAATCCGACATCAGCTCATCGGGCAGCAGCACGGCGAATGGCTCGTCCCCGACGGCATCGCGAGCGCACCCGACCGCGTGGCCGAGCCCTCGCGGATTGTCCTGATACACGATGCTGACGCGCCAGTCACGGCCGATGCTGTCGAGCCGGTCGGCGAGCCGATCGTTGCCCTTCGCCCGTACGGCCGCGACGAGTGCCTCGTCGGGCTCGAAGTAGCGCTCGATCGCGGGCTTCGAGCGGCTGCCGACGATCACGATGTGTTCGACCCCGGCACCGAGCGCCTCGTCGATGATGATCTGGATCGCGGGCGTGTCGCCGATCGGCATCAGCTCTTTCGGGACTGCCTTCGTCGCCGGGAGGAATCGCGTTCCCATGCCGGCCGCGGGGATGACGGCGCTTCGGATCTGCACCCGACCGACCATACCGCGGGCCAACCGGATCGGGTGGGAGTTCGATCCTCCCACCGATCGACCGTGAAGCACGGCCGCGATGCCGGTATCTTTCGATATCGCCATGCCCACGTACGTGTACAAGTTCATCGAGACCGGCGAGACGATCGAGGTGCAGCAGTCGTTCGACGACGACACGCTGACCGAAGCGGTTCATCCCGAGAGCGGCACCACCATGCCCGTCAAGAAGGTCTTCTTGCCGGTCGGCGTCACGTTCAAGGGCGACGGTTTCTACAAGACCGACAGCCGCTCGTCGAAGAAGTCGGCGGCGTCGATCCCCGCCGCATCGACCGACTCCAGCTCCTCGGCGAGTTCGTCTGGCTCGTCCGAGAAGTCGAGCGACTCGTCCAGTTCGACGAGTTCCTCGAGTTCCTCGAATTCCTCGAGTGCGTCGAGCGAGTCCTCCGGTTCTTCGAGCACGCCCAAGCCGGCAAAGCCCGCCTCGTCGGGCGACTGAGATGTTGATCCCCCTCAGCGACCGGGCTTCGGAACTCGGCGCCGAGGTCGGGATCATCGGCGGGTCCGGGTTCTACGAGTTGCTGAGCGACGCTGTCGACGTCGAGATCCACACGCCATACGGCGATCCGGCAGCGACCATCACCGTCGGCGAACTCGCCGGACGTCAGGTCGCATTCCTCCCCCGCCACGGACGCCGTCACGAGTTCGCCGCTCACCGCGTGCCCTACCGGGCCAATGTCTGGGCGATGGCCGCGCTCGGTGTTCGGGCCGTGATCGGACCGTGCTCGTGCGGTTCGTTGCAGCCGGATCTGCACCCCGGAGACTTCGTCGTGGTCGACCAGCTCGTCGATCGCACCTGGGGCCGGCCCGACACGTTTCATGACGTCGGCGCTCCAGAGGGCACCCCCGGTCGCGAAGGTTCGGTGCACCACCAGGCGTTCGCCGACCCGTACGACGCCGACCTTCGACAGGTGCTCGTGGCCGCCGGCCGCACGAGTGGCGTCACCGTGCACGACGGCGGAACGATGGTGATCATCAACGGGCCCAGGTTCTCCACGCGAGCGGAGAGCACATGGTTTCGTGAGATGGGCTGGTCGGTCGTGAACATGACCGGCTATCCCGAGGCGGTTCTCGCTGCCGAGGCCGGGCTGGCATACGCGACCGTCGCACTGGTCACCGACTACGACGCCGGAGTCGACGGGCATGCCCCCGTCACGATGGAAGCCGTACTCGACATGATGCGCGGCAATGTCTCGCACCTCCGCGAGGTGCTGGCGCTGGCGGTTCCGTCGATAGCCTGACTCTGCCGACTTCCCCTCGTCCTGTCAGCTTCAGGGAGGGTTCCGATGTCGCCCGTCCATTCCAGTCCGTTACGTCGTCGTCCGAGGCACACCAGCCAAGTGGGCTCGATCGTGGTCGTAACACGACGCCTGCTCGCACGTCGGCCGTGGGTCCAGTGGGTGCTGATCACCACGCTCGCGATCTCGATCACCGCATCGGTACACGACCGGCTCGGACAGATCGACGCCCGACGTGACGCATGGGGATCGACGCGCACCGTCTTCGTCGCCGACCGGCCGACCGACATCGGCGATCTGCTGCACGCCCGACCTCTGGACGTGCCGGTCGCCCTCATCCCGGCGGCCGCCATCACTGCATCGGCAGACATCGTGGATACCGTCGCCCGCCAGAGCATCGGCGAGGGCGAGATCGTGACCCGAGCCGATGTCGCCGCCGATGCCGGCGCTCAGGCCATGACACCCGCCGGATGGCTCGCGGTGCCGATCGTCGAGGCCACCCGGTCGGGTGCCATGGTCGGAGATCGGGTGCAGGTCGCGAGCGACGGTTTCGTGTTGAGCGCCCGGGCATTCGTCGTCGCCCAGTTCGACGAGGTCACCGTGCTGGCCGTGCCCGCCGCCGAGGCCCCGCTGCTTCCCGCTGCCGCGGAAGCGGCGGCACTGACCCTGCTCCTCGAGCCCTGAGCCGCCGGTCGTACCCTCGGGTCGAGCGTGCCGAGGTCAGCGCCAGCCGGCCGCCGCCACGACCAGCACACCGACGCCGAGGACCAGGCGGTAGATCACGAACGGAGCGAAGCTACGCGTGCGCAACCAACGCAACGTCCCCCATACCGCCAACCAGCCCGACAGACAGCTGGTGATCACACCGACGATCATCGGGGTCAGCAGACCTTCGGGAATCCCATCGGCGGCCAGCTTGCCGAGCTTCAACACCACGGCACCTGCGATCACCGGCACGCTCATGAGGAAGCTGAGCCGCGCAGCAGCATCACGATCGAACCCGATCTGTCGGGCCGCCGTCATCGTGATCCCCGAACGCGAGGTCCCCGGATTGAGTGCCAGCGCCTGCGCTGCGCCGACGATCAACGCGTCGCGGGTGCTGAACTCGGCCAGCTCGCGTCGACCCATCTGACGATCAGCCCACCAGAGCAACAGGCCGAACACGATCAGCGAGACCCCGATGATCACCGGGGTGCCGAGGCGCTCGTCGATCCACGATTCGAACAGCGCTCCGACGAGAGCCGCCGGAACGGTTGCGAGGAGCAGCAGCCAAGCAATCCGTCCGTCGGTGTCGACCGGGCGTTCGCGATGCCACAGCAACCGGAGACCCTCACGTACGTACTTCGCCAGGTCGTGGCGGAAGTAGGCGACGACCGCCACGAGTGTGCCGAGGTGCAAGGCGACGTCGAACGCCTTCTCGACCGACTCGTTACCCGGTGCCTCCCAGCCGAACAACCATCTGGTGAGGATGAGGTGCCCGCTCGACGAGATCGGCAGGAACTCGGAGAATCCCTGCACCAGCCCGAGAACGATGGCGTGAATGATCGGCATCGCCGCAGGACGGTACCGCCATACGATCGAGAACATCGTGACCCGACCTTCAATTCGACCCCGGCCGGAGCGGCTGCTCGTAACCGGCGGATCCGGCTTCCTGGGTCGACACGTCCTGAACGGCCCGCTCCCCGACCGCTGGGAGGTGACCGCACCTTCGTCGCGGGAGCTCGATCTCCGCGACGCCGCTTCGGTCGAGGCCGCGATCCGGGGCTGGCAGCCGACCGCGATCATCCACACCGCCTACCGCAAAGACGACCCGACTTCGATCGTCGAAGCGACGCGCCACCTCGCCGAAGCCGCTCAGCGGCACCGGGTGCGACTGGTGCACGTGTCGACCGATGCGTTGTTCGGTGGCCGGAACGAGCCGTACCTGGAGATCGACGACCCGACCCCCGTCAGCGACTACGGGCGTTGGAAGGCCGCCGCCGAACGCGAGGTGACGGCGAACGCACCGGGCGCGCTCATCGTCCGCACCTCCTTGCTGTTCGGCGACCGACAGGTGTCACCGCACGAACGGGCAGTGCACGACGCGATCTCCGGCCGCTCGACACTGTCGTTCTTCTCCGACGAGATTCGCTCGGCCCTGGTGGTCGACGACTTGGCCGCCGCGCTCGTCGAACTCGCCGGGCGCCCGGATCTCGCGGGCTGCCTGCATCTCGGCGGGCCGGAGGCGCTGAGCAGGGCCGAGTTGGCGGTCCGCTGCGCGCGTCGGCACGGTTGGGACGAGTCGAAACTGCGGTTCTCCACAGTGGAACAATCGGGCCTCACCCGCCCGGCGCGGGTCGTGCTCGACTCGTCCCTCGCCACGTCCTACGGATTCACGATGCGCGGCCCGTCATCGAAGCCGCGCATCTGAGCGACCCAGGGCTCACGCACCGCTCATCGTGACGTCCCGGATCACCAGGCTGACCCCGGCGGCCCGCATGGGGAGCCAGTCGATGTCACCGCCCACCTCTGTGATGTCGAGCAGCATCCGCTGCAGCGTCGAGGCGATCGTGAACTCACGCACGGGAGCCCCGAGCTGACCATTGGAGATCAACAGGCCTGCGGCCCCGGTCGAGAAGTCGCCGCTGATCGGATTGACACCCGAATGGATCCCCGTGACGCTCTGCACGAGCAGACCATCGTCGATGTCGGCAATCAGCTCGGCTTGCGACCGATCGCCCGGCACGAGTGACAGGGCGAGGGCACCGACCCCAGGCGTGCCGGCGAAACCGCCTCGTACCGCGTTGCCGGTGGACACCGTGCCGGCACGTCGGGCCGAGTACGAGTTGTGGGTGAACTGGCGGAGCACACCATGGTCGATCAGAGGGTTCCGACGTGCTGCGAGCCCCTCTCCGTCGACGTCGGTCGCGGTGTACGCGAGCGGATTGGTCGGGTCGTCGATGAGGCTGACGTAGGGCGGCGCGACCTCGTCGCCGAGCCGGTCCTTGAACAGGCTGCGACCCTTGACGACCGCCTCACCATTGAGCGTCGAGGAGATGATGCCCAGCAATTGAGCGGTTACGAACGGGTCGAGCACGACCGTGGTGCGCTTCGACGGAGGCTTGGTCGCACCGAGCAGCCGCGTGGCGCGATCGGCCGCTTCCCTGGCCGCACGCTCGAGATCGAACATGGCCGGAGATCTGCCGACGCTGAAACCGAAGCCGGTCTGGGTTTCGTCGCCATCGTCGGCGAGCGTGGAGATGCTGACATAGCACCCGTTCTCGCGACCCCACTGGCGAATCCCCGTCGTGGTCGCAACCGCCGCCTCGCCCGAACCATCCGCGTAGTTCGAGTCGTCGATGCGGACGCGGGAGTCGACGGCGAGCGTCAAACGTTCGAGCTCTTTGGCGAGCTCGATCTTACGATCGGTCGGGAACTGGGCGAGTTCGTCGTTCCAGAGTTCCTGGTCGGTCACCTGCACACCATCGGGTTCGGCGAGGCCGGCCCATTCGTCGACCGTGCCGAACTTGACGTTGTCGCGCGCTTCGGCCAACACTTCTGCCATGGCCGTCTCGTCGAGCGTTCCGGCGTAGGCGAATCCTGTTCGGCCCTCGCTGATCACACGGATACCGATGCCTTCGGCCTGCGCGGCGACGAAATGTTCGACCTCGCCTTGGTACACGCGCACCTCGGTGTCGCCGCCCCGCGACACGAATGCCTCGAGTTGCTCACCGGGACGCGCCTGGGCGATCACACGGTCCGCGATGTCGAGCAGATCGCTCACGACGCCGTACCCCCGATGGTGAGCGACTTGACCCTCAACGTCGGTTGCCCGTCTCCGACAGGCACCCCCTGCCCGTCCTTGCCGCACGTGCCCGGGTTGCCCATCGCGAAGTCGTTGCCGAGCATGTCGATGTCGAGCAGCACCTGCGGACCGTTGCCGATCAGATTGCCCTCGCGCAGGGGCTCGGTGATCTCGCCGTTCTCGATGAGGTACGCCTCGCTCATACCGAACACGAAATCGCCCGTCGCCGTATTGACACTGCCTCCCCCGAGATGGCTGACGTACACCCCATGCTCGGTCGAACTGATGATGTCGTCGGGCTCGTCGGGGCCGTCCAACACGAAGGTGTTGGTCATCCGGACCATCGGGAGATGCATGTAGCTCTGACGGCGACCATTGCCGGACGGAGCCCGACCCTCTTTGCGGGCCCGCAGGTGATCCCACATGTAGTCGGTCAACACACCGTTCTCGATCAGTACGTTGCGCTGGGTCGGATGGCCCTCGTCGTCGATCGCCAAGGTGCCCCACTCGGTGGGTAGCGTGCCGTCGTCGACCAGAGTCACCAATGGGGATGCGACGAGCTGGCCGACCTTGCCGGCATACACGGAAGCACCCTTGTGCACGTGGTCGGCCTCGAGGCCGTGCCCACACGCTTCGTGGAACAACACCCCACCCGATCCGTTCCTGATGACGACCGGCACCGGCCCGGACGGGGCCGGGCGGGCCCGGAGCTTGACGATTGCCTGGCGCGCCGCATCGCGGGCCAGTTCCTCGATGTCGACCGTGTCGAACGCTTCCCAGCCGACCGTCTGGCCCATCGACTGGAAGCCGGTCTGCATCCCGGTGTCACCGTTGGCGACCACGCTGATGCGGGTCAGCACCCGCACGACGTCGTCCTGCGCGAGCAACCCGTCGCTGTTCGCGATCAGCACTCGCTTGCGGCTGTCGCCGTAGCCGGCCGAGACCTGCACGATCTCGCTGCCGGCGGCGCGTGCAGCCTCGTTGATGCGAAGCACCAGTTCGACCTTGGCGGCCTTGGCGACCTCGTCGGGATACCGATCGACACGATTGACGCTTCGGGGATCCGAGCGGGTCAGAGCGATCGTTCGTGTTCCCCCACCCCCCTGGCTGGCGGCTGCGGCAGCCGCGAACGCTGCTTCGGCCAGTCCCGCCTCGCTGAGATCACTCGTATGGGCGAACCCGGTGGTCTCGCCCTTGATCACACGGATACCGGCGCCCCGGTCACGGCCAGAGGTGACCTGCTCGATGCGACCATCGTCGAGGCCCACCGAGGTGTTGCGCTTGTCCTCGGCATAGATCTCGGCGAAGTCGGCGCCAGTGCGCAACGCGGCTCCGAGCGTTCGTTCGATGACGTCCTGGTCGATCACGCCGTGCAGCCTACGCGGACCTCGTCGCGCCGACGCATCCCCCGGACGCACCTCCACAGGCGACATTGCCGTCTGACCGCCACCACCCTGACCTCCCCCGTGCACACCCCGGTTGCGAAGGTCGGCCGTCACCGCACCGTACGTGTTTCGAGGGACGTGTTTCGAGGGCTTCGGGCCGTTAGCGTGACCGATGGTGAACGTAGCTGTTGGTTTGAAGGGCGAAGCGAGACTCCTCGTCAGCGAGGCCGACACCGCTCGCGCGCTCGGTTCCGGCGACGTCGAGGTGCTCGGCACGCCTCGCCTCGTGGCCCTCTTCGAGCAGGCCACCGTCGAGGCCCTCTCGGGCGTGCTCGAACCTGGACAGTCGTCGGTCGGGATGCGGGTCCAGATCGACCACCTCCAGCCGACACCTGTGGGTGCCGAGATCGTCGTCGAGGCCAATCTCGAAAAGATCGAGGGTCGCCGCATCACGTTCACGGCCACCGCATCCGACTCGGGCGGCCTGGCGGCTGCCGGCAAGGTCACCCGCGTGATCGTCGACGTCGACCGGTTCATGAGCAAGTGCTGCAAAGCCGATTGATCCGGGTCGGTCTCGCGACAGCGGCACTCGTCGTCGTCGCCGGGTGCGCCGGCGTCGACGGCACCGATCGGGGCGCGATCCGCGAGAACGTGATCGAGCCTGGCATCACGGCCATGAACCAGGCCAGCGAGCTCGCCTGCAGCAACAGTGCGGC
>JAHEDX010000118.1 GCA_024641005.1 Acidimicrobiaceae bacterium | reverse complement strand
CGGCGAGCAGTGCTTCGATCGAATGGTGCAGCGTCGTCGTGCGGTACGCGAAGTCGAGCGGCACCGGCCGCACTGTCGATCTGACGAGCGCGGTCGGTCGCCCGGTGCGTTCGGTCAGTTCACGCTCGAAGAACGCGGTGGATCCCAGCGTCGCCGACATCAGCAGGAACTGGCAGTGCGGCAGTTCGAGCAACGGGAGTTGCCAGGCCCAGCCGCGCTGCGGGTCGGCATAGAAGTGGAACTCGTCGGCGATGACGATGTCGACCGGTGTGTCGGCGCCGTCGCGCAGCGCCCGGTTGGCGAGGATCTCGGCGGTGCAACAGATGATCGGCGCATCGGCATTGACGCTGCCGTCGCCGGTGATCATGCCGACCAGGTCGGATCCGAACACGCGGCACAGATCGAAGAACTTCTCGGACACCAACGCCTTGATCGGAGCGGTGTACACGCTGCGCTGGTCCCGACCGAGACCGACGAAGTGAGCGGCAGCGGCGACGAGCGACTTGCCCGACCCGGTGGGCGTGTTGAGGATCACATTGCTGCCGGCGACGAGCTCGAGCACTGCCTCCTCCTGGGCCGGGTACATCTCGATCCCCCGCTCGACGGCGTATGCCGCGAACCCGTCGAGCAGCGCGTCCTCGTCAGGTGCCGGCGGCAGGTGTCGCAGGATCGGTGGCAGGTCGTTCGAGGTCGGGCTCATGATCGGTCGTCGTAGTCTGCCCGATGATCCCGGCTCGACATCGCCGCCGAACACCGCGCTCACGAAATGGGAGCGGCCTTCGCATAGGCTCAGACGCGATGGGGTCGGTCGATCCGCAAGCAGCGGCAGGGGAATCCAACGAATCATGTCCGTGACACAATCTGTCCCCGTCGTCGTGGTCGGGGCCGGCCACAGCGGGCTCGCGATGAGCAAGCGCCTGTCGGACCTGGGCATCGAACACGTGGTGCTCGAACGGGGACAGGTCGCGAACTCGTGGCGGACCCAGCGTTGGGACTCACTGAGGCTGCTGACCCCCAACTGGCAGAGCGAGCTGCCGGGCCATGTCTACGACGGCGACGATCCGGATGGATTCATGTCGATGGCCGAGGTGATCGAGTTCATCCAGGACTACGCATCCATCGTCGACGCCCCACTGCAGACCGACACGACGGTCAACGCAATCGGTCCGCACGGTGACCGGGCCGACGGTGATCGATACCTGGTCGAGACCGACCGAGGAACCTGGTCGTGCCGGTGCGTCGTGCTCGCCAGCGGCGCATGCAACGTGTCCAACATCCCCGACTGGGCGGCGACCGTGCCCTCCGGAGTCGACATGGTCTCCCCTCTCGATTACCGCAACCCCGACCAGCTCGCGGACGGAGGCGTGCTCGTGGTCGGCGCAGCGGCCACCGGCCTGCAGCTCGCCGACGAGATCCATCGCTCCGGCCGGCCCGTCACGCTGTCGGTCGGTGAGCACGTGCGCATGCCGCGCACATATCGAGGTCGCGACATCCAATATTGGATGCACGTCACCGGTCGCCTCGACGAACGATACGACGAGGTCGACGAGATCCTCAGGGCCCGCGGCGTCGCATCACCACAGCTCGTCGGCACCCCCGAGCACATCACGCTCGACCTCAACGCCTTGACCGAGCTCGGCGTGAACCTGCGAGGCCGACTCGGGACGATCCGCGACGGGGTCGCGATGTTCTCGGGCGGGCTGCGCAATCACTGCGCGCTCGCCGACCAGAAGCTGGGACGTCTCCTCGACGACATCGACGAGTGGATCGCCGCCAACGGCCCCGATTCCGAGATCGGCCCGCCCGAGCGAATGTCCGCCACCATGGTTCCGGCCAACGTTCCACTGACCCTCGATCTCGCCGGGGGCCAGATCCGCACGATCGTCTGGGCGACCGGGTTCAAGGCCGACTACTCATGGCTCGACCTCCCGGTCTTCGACGACCGCGGACGGCTCCGTCACGACGGTGGTGTCGTCGATGCGCCCGGCGTGTACCTGCTCGGCACCACGTTCCTGCGACGGCGCAGGTCGAGCTTCATCCACGGCGCCGGCGACGACTCGGCAGAACTGGCCGACCACCTCGCGGCCCATCTGTCGCGTACCTGAACCCGGTCAGCGCTTGGTGCCGATGTACCCGAAGAGCTGGATCTCGCCGCGCAGCGGGAGACCGGGTCGCACGTGTTGCTCGGCGAGGGCCTCGGCCCGGATCAAGAAGTCCTCCTCGCCGACGCTCTGGATGGCCTCGTACGCGGGGCCCATCGACGCGAGCCCGCGTGCGTACGTGACCGGGTCGGGGAACTCGAAGACGAACGGTACCTCGAACCGCTCGGATGCATCGAAGCCCCGGCTCTCGAGGAATGCCTCGCCGACGCCCGGACGCCCGAGCGCCACCATGTTCGCCTGGTTCGCGACCTTCTCGTCGGTCGCCCACCGCAACGGCTGGAGCATCCAGGCTCCGGGCGACTTGCCGACGTTGCCCCACACGGTCATGGCCAGGCGACCACCGGCGGGCAGGAGGCGGTGGGCCTCGTCGACGGCGTCGGGGGTGGTCCCCCAGATCCCGCGGAAGCTCGTGATGACGTCGAACGAGGCGTCGTCCCAACCCGTGGCGTTCATGTCGCCGACCCGGATGTCCGAGTCGGGGTTGCGATCGCGGGCAACGGCGATCAGACGCTCGGAGGCATCGATACCCGCACAGGTGGCGCCACGGATCCTGGCCAGCTCGATCGCCAGCCCCGAACCGCAGGCCATGTCGAGCAACCGGTCGCCACCCCCGACACCGAGTCGGTGGTGAACGAACGTGTATTCGCGACTGTTCGCCGGCTCGCTCAAACTCGCGAAATCGGCAGCCTTGCGGCCCCAACCCTCGTCGACCATCTCCCACGTCATACGCGCCCCCATCGTTGTCGTCGACAAGTCAGCATAGGTGACCGGGACACGGCGGATTCTCGCGTCAGGGGTTTCGAAGCGGTGCTAGGTTCGCGTATCCGTTATCAGAGGGGGTCAGGATGAGCGATTCAAGTAGCAGCGCGCCGGGGGAACTCAATGGGGTACCGACCGCGAAATTGTTCGGCACGATCGCGAAGATGAAAGAGAACGGCGACCTCGCCGCGTTCCGATTCTCCGCCAAGAACCAATGGTTGGAGGGGACGGCGAGCAAGTCCTCGATCTACGAGTGGTACGGCGCATCTGCCGATCAGGTCCACGTCGAGCAGTTCGAGTTCACCGCAGACCATCCGACACTGGGGCACGGTCACGGCCCGACGCCACAGGAGTTCGTGCTCCACGCCCTCGCCGCGTGCATCACCGCCGGTGTGGCGACCGGCGCGGCCGCGCGCCAGATCGAGTTGCGCAAGGTCTCGTCGACCGTGAGCGCCGACATCGACGTGCGCGGCGTGCTCGGCATCGACCCCGACATCCGCAAGGGTTTCAGTGACGTCCGGATCGAGTTCGACGTCGATGCCGACTGCGATCCCGATGTGCTCGACGCGCTGGTGGCGGCCGCCACCAAGTACTCCGCCGTGTACGACATGCTGGCGAACCCGACGGAAGTGACCGTCACCCGGGCCTGACCCGGGTCGTCGACCATCTGAATCCGAACGCACGACCCCGGCGTCCCCGACGATGACGAACATCGGCCGGGACGCCTGGGTGCATGCAGCGAACTAGGCGTTGGCGGTGGTCGGATCGATCATCTTGCCGACCTCGGTCACCACGGTCGCCGGGAACCCACTTCGCTCGGCGTGTTCGTCGATGTATGCACGCTGCTCGGCGACATAGACGCAGAACGTCTTGTCGCCGGCGACATAGCTGTGCTCCCACTGGATGTGCTTGCCCTCGGACTGCATCGCGTGCAGCACTCCATTCGATTGTCCGGCTGCCGCTCGAAGCTGATCGCGCTCGGCCGAGCCGATATCCGGAATTGCCCGTTCGATGACGTAACGATGCATGTTGACTCCTTCTCTGGTGTGTCCCCCACCGGGCAACCTACATCAATCGCGGCGGTCGGATTTCCGGAGGCCTGAGCTTCGCCCGGCGGCATCCGCCGAGATCGCCGTTCGGTCGACGCATCACGAACTGGGCATCTGTCGTCAGATCCACCCGTTGACGTCGACGACCATGTCGGTCGCGGCCCGGGTGTAGATACACACCTTCCCACCCGTACCGATCTTCGCCAGCACCGCATTCGGCACCACCTGACCAGCCACATAGTTCACGTTCGACGCCAACGGCCGAGCCGCACCACACGGATACACCGTCACATACCCGGCAGCCAACGGGAACACCGCGGTCACGTTCAACATCACCGCATCAGCATCCACCGGAACACCACCACGACCAGCGACCACCAACTCGGTCACACTCCCCGCAGTCCGCCTACCCATCGCCTCGAACTTGTGATCCACTGTCAGGTTCGCCGGACCCGAACGAGTCTCCAACAAACGCGCCGGCACCAGCGGGACCATCGGATTCGGTGCGATGCCGGGCATGGTCACGATGACGCTGATCTCGTCGAACCCGGTCGCGCCGTCGTCGTCGGTGACCACCAGGTCGACGGTGTAGGTGCCGGCCGAGTCGTAGGTGTGCGATGGGCTCGGGCCGGTGGCATCTGCGCCGTCACCGAAGTGCCAGACGTACGACGCGATCGTGCCGTCGCTGTCGGTCGAGCCGGCGCTCGAATACGTGCAGACGTTCTGGACACAGCTCCCGGCAGCGACGGCGGTCGGCGATGCGTTCGGCGGCGCGGACGGGCTGACACTGATCTCGTCGACCCCGGTCGCACCTTCGTTGTCGGTCACCACCAGCTCGACCGTGTAGGGGCCGGCCGCGCTGTAGGCGTGCGACGGGCTCGCACCGGTCCCGGTGGCTCCGTCACCGAAGTACCAGAGATAGGACGCGATCGTGCCGTCGCTGTCGGTCGAGCCGGCGCTCGAGAACGTGCAGACGTTCTGGACACAACTCCCGGCAGCGACCGCTGTCGGCGGCTCGTTCGGCGGGTCCGACGGGTTGACGGTCGTCTGCGCAGTGTCGATTGCGCCTTCGTCGTCGGTCACGGTCAGCGTGACGGTATAGGTGCCGGCTGCGGCGTACGCGTGTGACGTGCTGGCTCCCGTGCCGGTGAGGCCGCCGTCACCGAAATCCCATTCGTACGACACGATCGAGCCGTCGCTGTCGGAGGAGGTGGTGCCGTCGAACTCACAGGCGTTGTCGACACAACTCGCACTCGCGATCACTGCATTCGGGGCAGCGTTCACGCTCGGAGCGATACCCAGGAACAAGGCCCGGGCGCGCCAGTCGGCGCTCGTATCCTCGAGCGTGACGGAACCGGTCGGGGCGCCATCGACCCAGGCGATGCTGGACAGGTTGCCGGTGTTCTTGTCGACGAAGTACAGGCGCCCACCGGTGAGGAACATGCCCGATACGCGTGCAGGGTCGAGTGCTGCGACGTTGCCGGTAATGACGGTGGACCGCACGGCGTGCAGCACGCCCGACTCCGGCAGGAACGTCCTGCGATACAGGCTGCCTGCACCGTCGACCGTGTAGTAGACGCTCGACGTGACCGAATCGAAGAAGATCCCGCTCATCGTCGGCATGTCGTTCATGATGTTGTTCGACCAGCCGTCGACAACGCTGCCCAGGCCGAACGTGGTGCCGTTGAACGAGCGCTTCATCACTGAACCGTCGGCGTGGAACGTGAACAAGCTGGCATTCACCATGAACGCGCCGCGCACCGTGCGCCAGGGAACCGTGGTGTTCGGGACGGCCGCGCCGGTCGGGGCGGTGTTGCCGTCCCAGGTCAGTGTCCGAACGTCGTCCTGCGTGCCCAAGGTCCCCGATGCAGCCACGTCTCGGCTGAGGATCTCGATGCCGTTGACGAGCGGGTTGTCGGCAATACCGTGGATGAAGTCGATGTTGACGGCGCCATCGCTCACGATGTCGAACGAGCGCATCGTGCCGACGTCGTGACCGACGGTCTTGGAGAGGTCGAGGTCGACGATGCGAGGAACACCATCGATGTTGACGCTGAAGATGCGTTCGCCGCCCCCATCGGTGCCTCCGTAACGATTGGCGAGGTACAGACGCACGGTGATGTTGGTCCCGGCCGGTACCGGGAAGTTCCAGCTCATCTCGGGAGCGTTCGTGGGGTCGTAGCGTTCGGTCGTCCAGAGCTGCGCCGGTGCACGGTCCATATCGCTCTTGGGCACACCCGAGTCGAGCTGCGGGACCGCCAGCGCGCTCGGGGCGGTAGAACTCGCGCTCCCGGCGTTGTGATAACTCGACGGGCTCGCGGTGGTATCGACGGCCCAGTCCGGTCCGTCGTCGGCCGATGTCAGCGCCGGCCCACCGGCGTTGATCCGGTAGAGCACTTTCTGATCGGTGGTGACCGTGGAACTGCTGGTTCGGCCCAGCTGGTAGATGGCGGCAGGCAGTTCACCGATCTCGCTCCCGAGCACGGTCGAGCCGCCGGCCCATGGGAAGAAGGCGAGCTTCATCCTGAGCTCGCCCTTCCACCGGTCGGTGTCGCTGCCGGCCCAGATGCCCTGAGCCGTCACGTGATAGTCGAACAAGCCGATACCGCGGTCGCGCGTCGGGTTCCACGAGAACGGCAATCCGGTCGTTACGTCGAGCGCACCCATACCGGGCCGTGCCACGCCACCCGCGCCGTGACGGTCGCCTGCGAACGGGTTGTTGAACCAGCGCATGTGGCCACCGACGTAGGCGACCCCGTCGTGGATCTCGACGGAGTAGCTGGTGTCCCCACCGGTGTAGCTGACCCAGGTCGGGGACAAGGCGGCGACTTCGTTGCCGAGTTCGAACCGTGAGATCGTGTCACACGAAGTGTTGGCGCGATACGCCCCGGTGGTGACGATGATCGCAAAGCTGCCGTCGGCGGAGATGTCGAGGTCTCGTGTGTAGCTGTCGAACGCCGACGCGCATGTCGCGCCGTACCAGTTGGTCTGCCAGTCGCTCAACGTCGCCGGTGTCGTGCTGAGGTCGATCAGGGCGACCTGGTCGCGGGCCTCGCCTTCGACCGTGGTGAAGTTACCGGTGACCAGCATGCGGCTGTTGTCGGGCGTCACCTCGATCTTGATGATCTTGCCGGCGCCACCGTCGTGTAATCCTGCGAACGCCAGATCGAGCTGTGTGGTCACCGCGCCCGTGCCGGCGTCGAGCGAGGCGAGGTAGGTGCGCGTCGACGTGCCGACCGTGGTGAACAACCCGGCCATGTACAGGGTGTTCCCTACGAGACGCAGATCACGCACCCGGCCGTTGACACCGTTCGCGTTGAACGCGTCGACGCGGGAACCATCGCTGACGTTCAGCTTGGCGACCTTGCGTCGGTTGGCGCCGTCGACGGTGATGAAGTCACCACCGACGAAGAACGTGCCGGCGTCGGTACCGGGCACGATCGCCTCGACATCGCTGTCGAGCACGGGATCGAAGTTGGTGTCGACGAGACCGGTGGTCGCGTTGAAGGCGGCCAGATAGGCCTGGTTGTGAACCGCACCGCCGTTGATCGTCGAGTCGGCGATCTGGGTGAACGTGCCGCCGATGATCACCTTGTTGCCGAACTGCCAGATCG
>JAHEDX010000117.1 GCA_024641005.1 Acidimicrobiaceae bacterium | reverse complement strand
GTTCTCGCCGACGCTGCTCGTCGGGCCCCCGCAACCACGGAGACGGCTCTGTCCAGCAGCGTGAACCCGTCGACCTACGGGCAGAACGTGACCTTCACGGCCACGGTCAGCTCGGCGACGGCCACGGGTATGGTTCGGTTCACCATCGACGGCGGGCTGACCGGCGAGTTGGTCGCAGAAGTTCCGCTCACCTCCGGCACCGCGACCTTCTCGATCGCCGGCCTCGGAATCGGCGATCACACCATCGTCGCGGACTACGGCGGCGACGCATCATTCGATCCCAGCACGAGCGATCCGTTGTCACAGACCGTCGGATTGGCGCAGACCTCGACCGTGGTGACCAGCAGCCTCAACCCCTCGACCTATGGGCAGAACGTGACCTTCACGGCAGCGGTGACCGGAGCCGCAGCAACGCCGACCGGCACGGTCCAGTTCAACATCGATGGGACGGACGCCGATTTGCCCGTCGACCTCGCCGCCGGCGTGGCGACGTACACCACGACGCTGCCGCTGCCCGCAGGCAACCACACCGTGACTGCCACGTACAGCGGAGATCCCCTGACTTACGGTGGCAGCTTCGGATCGCTGACCCAGGGCGTGAACAAGGTGACCACGGCGACGACGGTCAGGAGCAGCGACACCAATGCCAAGGTCGGTGACACGATCCGCCTCACGGCGACCACCACCTGGGTGGCGGCGGGAGCCGGAACGCCCACCGGCACGGTCGTGTTCAGCCTCAACGGCGCCACGAACGTGGTGATTGGTTCGGGCGTGCCCCTTGGCACCAACGGAGTCACCGTCTACAACTGGACGGTGGCGGGCGGCCAGATCGGGACGTGGACCCTCACGGCCAGGTACAGCGGCGACATCAACTTCGTCGAGAGTGCCGGCACCCTCAGCAAGCAGAGAGTGAGGTAGCTCGGTGACGGCCTCCTTTGTCCGGATCCGGGCGGACAACGCCTGTGGCTCGTCCGCCTGGGTCGACGCGACCCGTTCCCGATCGTCACCACGATCGTCACCACGAAGATGAGCTCCCGGCCGTGACGATCACCTCCTTGGACACTCGCCGAGGACGACTGGATGCGAGAACGCGCCCAGTCCTCATCGGCGGCGGTCTGGGCGCGATCGGCGTTGCGATCTTCGTCGGTACCCAGCCCAGCCCGGGCGCCGATGTCGTCGTCACTGCCGCACCGGTGTTCGCCGGCCTGGCGATACTGGCCGGGATCCTCGTGTTCCGACCTCGGCGCTGGTTCTCGTGGGCACTCGTCGGCGTGGGGTGCGCCATCCACGCGTGGTCGGTGGCAGCGCTGATGATCGAGAACCGCGGCGGTGCTCCCGACCAGCCCGGATCGGCCCAGGCGATCGCGATGCTGGCCTACCCGGCGATGTTCTGCGGCGTGGTCGGCATCACCTCACGCAACCCCGACGGGTGGGCCGGTCGACTCGGCACGGCAGTGCTGGCCGCATGCATCGGCACCACCGTGTCGTTCGTGGCGTTCCGGGCACCGCTACTCGTCGGTGAGCAACTGCCGTTCTCGGACGGCGACTGGGTCGGCATTCTCGCCCTGGCCGACCTGACGCTCGCTGCCCTCGCTCTTCGCGCTGTTCGGCACGAAGGACGGCCGATGTGGAGCAACTGGCTGCTGCTGGCCGGCTTCGTTACCTGGGGCATCGCTCACGGCGAGGTCGGCGGCCAGTTGTACGACCACACGTTTTCCAGCGGGTCGGCCGCCGCCGGGCTGCTCCTGATCGGACCGATCCTGATCGGACTCGCCGCGCTCGTACCCGAGATGGCAGACGAACCCGCAACCGATCCGGCCGGTTCGGAGAACCCGACACTTCCCTCGGGGGCGAGGTTGGCCTCCATCGGCGTGCCGAGCGCCGTACTGCTGGTCATCCACACGGGTCGGACCGGCCAGGACCCTGCTCGAACCCTCGTCGCGCTGCTCGCGATCGGCATCGTCGCCATCGCCCTCCGGCGTCTTCGACAACTCCAACTCGACGACGTCTGACGGCTCGAAGGACGATCCCGACGACAGACGATCAGGGCCGTATTTCGTAGAACGCATTCATGGCGTGCTGGACGTCGAGCGTCTCGAAACGGGTGAATCCGGCAGCGCGCGCCATCTCCTCGGCCTTGGAGGCGGGCAGGCCGAGCGTGCCGAGCCCGGCCCCGCCAGGCTCGGACAGCGCCGACGACATGCACGACAGGACACTCACCCCATAGAGCAGTGCTGCCATCGGGTTGGCTTCGATGTTGCCGGCCAACGTATCGGCGGCACGGATGTCGACCAGCAACCAATGACCGTCGTCGGCCACAGCAGCTCGGATCGCCTCGATCACCGGTTGCGGATGTGCCATGTCGTGGATGCAGTCGAACGTGGTGACGATGTCGACCGATCCGTTGGCCGGGAGCGGGTCGTGGCGCGGATCGGCGAAACGGGCGTTGGCCAGACCCGATTCGGCGAGCTTGATCTGGGCTCGCTCGAGCGCGTGCTGCGAGATGTCGTAACCGACGAATGTGCTGTTCGGGAACGACTCGGCCATCAGCAACACCGCTCCCCCGGCTCCACATCCGACATCCACCACGGTCGCCCCTTCGGTCAGGCGATCGACGACGCCGCTCATCGCCGGCAGCACCTTGCGGATCAGGTTGGCCTTGTTCCACGGTTCGAAACTGCGTTCGATCCCCTCGGCTCCTTCGGGCCCGTGACTGTCGTAGTCGTGCCCCATCCCGGAGGCAAACGCCTCCGGCATCAGCTCGAGCGCACCCATCGTCGCCGGGAGCCGATGGAACATCCCCATACCGAATGCGGGGTGCTCGGGGCTGGCCAACACGGCCCGCCCCTCACCCGAGAGCGAGAACCGGTCAGCGGCCTCGGAGGCATCGTGTTCGATCAGCCGTGCGGCGGCCTGATTGGCCAGCCACTCGCGCACCCATCGCTCCTCGAGTCCCACCTCTCCGGCCAGTTGCACACTCGTCATCGGCGAATCAGCGGCGGCCAGAGCCCGGTACAGACCGAGCCGATCACCGAGATGGATCATCCCTGCCGTGAACGCACCCTCCAGTTTGGAGAACACCTGGAAGGTGAACATCCTCAACCGGTCCTGGGCTTGTTGCGCGTCGCTCATGAATCGACGCTAACGAACCTCACGCGCCGACCCGGAGTCGGGGTGCCGGCCTCGCCGCAACGCGGTTCAGGACAGATTGATGTAGATCTGCTTCGACTCGAGATAGGCGTCGAGCGCGTACCGACCCAACTCGCGCCCGATACCGCTCTGCTTGTAGCCGCCCCACATCGTCTCGCTCGGCGCCGGTTGGCTGTCGTTGATCCACACCACTCCGGCGCGCACCGACTTCGCGGTACGCAGCGCAAGGCCGATATCGCGCGTCCAGATCGCCGCAGCCAAGCCGTACTCGGTGTCGTTCGACAGGCGCACCACCTCATCGACCTCGCTGAAGGGAATCACCGCCGCCACCGGCCCGAAGATCTCCTCGCGAGCCAACCGGATCTCGTTGGTGGCCTCGAAGATCGTCGGGGGAACGAAATAGCCGTTCGCCAGGGCAGGGTCAACCGGACGACGGCCGCTGTACACCAGGTTTGCGCCCTCTGCGGGACCGGCGTCGATGTAGGCCTGCACCCGGTCTCGTTGGAGAGCCGAGACGAGTGGCCCCATCGTGGTTTCGGGATCGAGGCCAGACCCGAGCTTCATGCCCGCCGCGACATCGGTCATGCCCTGCAACACCTCGTCGTACACCGACCGGTGTACGAAGATCCTGCTGCCCGCCGAACACACCTCACCCTGATTGCCGAACACGCCCATCGCCGAGCCCTCGACGGCCCGGTCGAGGTCGGCATCGGCGAAGATGATGTTCGGGCTCTTGCCGCCCAGTTCGAGGGTGACCCGCTTGAGTTGGTCGGCGCAGGTTCGCTGGATCATCGTGCCGATCGCCTTCGACCCGGTGAACGAGATCTTGTCGACCCCAGGATGGGTCAACATCGGCGCACCGGCCTCGGCGCCGAACCCGGTGACGACGTTGAACACCCCGGCGGGCACTCCCGCTTGCTCGGCGATCTCGGCCATGCGCAGCGCTGTCAGCGGTGTCTGTTCGGCAGGCTTGAGCACGACGGTACAGCCCGTGGCGAGCGCAGGGGCGACCTTTTGCGCCGCCATCAGCATCGGATAATTCCAGGGCACGATCAATCCGCAGACGCCGACCGGTTCTTTCACGATCAGGCTCATCGCTTCGGGACCGACAGGCGGGATGTCACCGGAGATCTTGGTGGCCCAACCGCCGTAGTACTCGAACATGAACGACACCTCGTCGATGTCACCCAGCGCGTCCGCGATCGGCTTGCCGCAATCCAGAACCTCGAGCTCGGCGAGCTCTTGGCGTTGCTCTGCGACCAACTGAGCCATCGTGAAGAGGATCCGTGAACGGTCGCGCTCGGCGACCGCGCTCCCCCACGAGCCACCGTCGAACGCCCGCCGAGCGGCGGTCACGGCAAGCTCGACATCCTCTGCCCCGCCGCGGGGCACCGTTGCGAGTGCTTGCCCGGTCGCCGGGTTGGTGGACACGAATGTGGCTCCGGATCGGGCCTCGACCCAGCGACCATCGATGTACATCTTCAAGTTCTCAGCCATCGTTGACGAACGTAGCCGACCGACTACCCGTCCGGTACGCCTGGGTTCAGGACGACTCGCGGGTCGCACGACGCGTGGCGCATGCTCGGGATGTCACCGATTCAGCGAGTGCGCTGGTCGGACGGGAGATGCTCGAGGTTCGACAGAGAGGTGAGGCTGAACGTGAACCCGCCATGAACCGGAATCGCCTCCAACCGGCTGACGGATGTGTGTCCGAGCACAAATCGATCCCATTCCCACGGCGTCGCAGCGAGCCCGAGGAGATGTGCGATCGTCACGGAGTTGGTACCAGCGTGAGCGACCAACGCGATCCGACGACCCGGCTCGACGATCGACCACATCGGCAGATCGTGGTCGACACGCTCGACACCACGTGCCGACAAGAAGGCCGATGCCCCCTCGTGGATCCGTCGGGTGAAGTCACGAATCGACTCGCCACCTTCGAGGCCGTGCCAACGCTCGTCGACGGGCCGTTCGCGCATCTCGCGGTATGCCTGCTCGGCCTTCTCGGCCGGGGTCCCGTGCCAACCGGGGTCCCGGATCTCCTCGAGCCATGGGTCGATCTGTTCGACCCGCCCGGTCGCCGCGTACAACGGAGCCGCTGTCTGTCGCGCCCGTTCGAGCGGCGAGACCAGGATCTCGTCGAAAGATTCGGCAGCGATCTTGCGGCCCATCGCCTCCGCCTGGCGCCGGCCGAGTTCGGTGAGCGGAGGATTGACGACATTGAGCCCGTCGCGAGTCCATTCCGGTTGGCCATGTCGGATCAACACGATCTCCACCTCTGCGACGGTACTCTGCCCCACCGTGGACAACCCGCCTCCCCCGACACCGCCGAGCGCGACCCCGGCAGGCTGGTTCCCTGATCCGCTCGGCCGCTACGAGCATCGTTACTTCAACGGCGTCACGTGGACGTCGGACGTGTCCGACGGCGGGCAGCGTCTGGTGGACCCGCTCGGTACGGGCCCCGGCTACCCGTCGGGGAGACACGCGGGCAACGGGCTCGCTACAGCTGCAGTGACATGCGGTGCCATCGGCGCGTTGATCGCGTGGGTGCCGTTCGTCGTGGTGTTCGGCGTCGTGCTCGGCATCCTTGCGCTGGTCTTCGGGATCAAGGGTCTGCGCCGATCCAGGATCGTCGGGTCAGGTCGAGGCATGGCGATCGCGGGCATCATCTCTGGCATCCTCACACTGCTGCTGGCCGTGGTCGGCGTCGTTCTCTCGGTGATCGTGTTCCGGGCGGTCGCAGACTTCGCCGAGCCGGGACCGGTCAGCACCGTGGTCACCAGCTGCACGCTCGACGGCCGAACCGCCACGGTCGAGGGGACCCTCACCAACGACGGTCGCACCATGCATTCATACAGTCTCTTCGTGACCGTCGACGGGCAAGTCGACGCCATCACGATCGACGACGTTCCGGCCGGGGGTTCGATCGACTGGTCGACGATCGTTCGGACACGCGGCGTGCTCGACGAGTGCGGGCCGACGCTCGTCGTGCAGGGCCCGTTTCCTTTCGGCATCGAGATCGACCCCGTTACGAGTTGATCGGCTCACCGGCCCGTAGCGTTGGGCCCGATGCAGACGATCGACCACACATCCGCGACGGGTGACGAGACCAGCCCGGCCAAACGATTGCTCGTACGGGTATCGCTGATCACACTCGTCTCTGTGTTTGCTGCGTTTTGGGTCTGGGCCTTGTTCTTCGCGTCCAAGGAAGCCGTCAACAAGCTCGACGACCAGGGTGTCTGGGCCACGCGCGCCGAACAGATCTGTGCCCAAGCGGCAGACGACCGATTCGAGCTCACCGACCTGCGCAGCGTCGTCGACGTCGGCCCCGAACTGATCCGCGAACGGGCCGACATCGTCGACCATGCCACCGACATCCTCGAACAGATGGTCGACGACCTCGTCGCTGTTCAGCCGACCGACGAGAAGGGCCAGGCGATCGTCCCCTTGTGGGACGCCGACTACCGCATCTACCTACAGGACCGACGCAACTACGCCGACCAACTCCGCGAGACCGGCGAGAACCTGGCCTTCTACGAGACGAAGGTCGACGCGATACCGATCAGCGAACGAATCGCGACGTTCGCGGGCGACAACGAGATGCCGTCCTGCGCACCCCCCTACGACCTCACACGCTGACGCGTCGGGTCACAGTTGCTTGATCACGCGGGCCGGCGCACCGACGGCGACGCAATGATCAGGGATCGTTCCGGTCACCACGCTGTTGGCACCGATCACCACGTTGCGGCCGATCTGCGCCCCTGGCAGTATGACGCTGCCGTGCCCGAGCCATGATCCCGAACCGATGCTGACCGGGCGCTCGGGCTGGACCTGCTGCGAAATCGGTAGGTCCGGGTCGGCATAGCCGTGATTCTGGTCGGTGATGTAGACGTGATGGCCCGTCCAGACGTCGTCGCCGATCTCGATCGACAGATGCCCCACGATCCCACTGCCGCGCCCGATCAGGCAACGATCGCCAATCGAGACGACGGGGTCGGTGATGCATTCCTGCCCGGGCAGCATGCCTGCCGACAACGCCACGTGGGGACCGATCATGGTGCCGCTCCCGATGTGGATGTAGCGCTCGTTCATGATGGTCACCCAGGGGAAACAGATGATACTGCCCTGCCCGAACTGCCCGAACCGGCGCCCGCGAACGGTGTCCGGTCCGATCGCAGCCCACGCCGCCGCTGTGTCGTGGGCTCGACTGATCAAACCACCCGCGCTGCGTTTCGCGGCCCCGACGACGCGGACCAATGCGGTGTTGGGGGGAATCTCTCGGCCGAGCACGGGCCGCACGCTAACTGCTCATCCGGACGCGAGCAGGTTGCGCCGCCGGGCATCGAGCGCGTCGTTCCGACAGCACCGGACTCCGCAAGCGGCGCCGAGGGACGACGCCGTTGCAGGTTCGACCATGGAACGACGTCACGTTCGGCCGTCTGGGCTCGGAGTTCGCTACGGTCCCGGAGGTGACGTCGACCACCGACCCGTTCCGGCACGGAGCCCTGACCGACGTCGACGGCGTGCTCGTCGGCCACCATCAGCGAACCGCACGGGGATGGCAAA
>JAHEDX010000052.1 GCA_024641005.1 Acidimicrobiaceae bacterium | reverse complement strand
CCGTCGGGCGTCTGGTCACTCTCGAGGTACTCGATCGTGACGGTCTGGTCGGGCATCTCGAGATCGCGCGGGATGTCGACCACCCAGCCGATCTCGACGCCGCGCTCGGCGGCGCGTCGACGCCCCTCGTCGAGGCCGTCGCGGTACTCCGAGCGAGTCATGCCGGGGCGCCCGTCGAGTGGGTGGAAATGGGTGAACGCCGTCGTGGTGACCTCGGCGTAGCGAACGTTCTGGGCGGCCAACGTGGCAGCCATCTCGTCGGTGATCGCAGCCAGATCGTCACTGGTGCGCAGCAAGGCCAACCCGAACAGGAACTGGTCGGAGAAGTCCAGGAATCCGTCGAACGAGAACGACTCAGGCCATCCATCGGGCCAGACCGAGGTGTGATCGACGCCATGGCGTTCGGTGAGTTGGCGCACCGTGGCAACCGACATCGAGCCTTCGAGATGTACATGCAGCTCGACCTTCGGCAAGTCGTGCAACCATGCCCTCATCGCCGGATCGATGCTCACCGGCCGGCCCATTTCGTGCCGGGCAAGAAGTACCGCTTGGCCCACACGCCGCGCCGGTCCTCACCGCTGACGGGCATCCGCCAGGTCGACAGCCGGGTGGTGGCGGCTTCGAGATCGATCGCACACAGGGCCCTCGGCTGGTCATCGGTACCGTCGACGTACTCGTCGGCGAACCAGTCGTCGGTGTAGCGCCTGGTGATGGCGCGGTACCGGTCGCGCCACAGATCGTCCTCGCCGGGCGGGTGCACCACCTCGCACACGCCTTGCACCGTGACCTTGCGGTACGGCTGGGCGCTCTCGTCGATGCTGAGCCCGAGCTTCGGGTCCCGCACGAGGTTGCGCCAGATCACCGCCGGTGCCCTGGGAGTGAACAGCAACCTGCGGCCATCGCGGATGAACCACAGCGGCAGCACGCGCGGCAACCCGTCGTCGTCGATCGTGGCGATTCTGGCCAGGTGTTGACGTTCGTCGAGGAAGGCCACGAGTTCGTCCTCGGTCAGCTTCGGCATCTCACTCCTCGGGTCTCGGTCCTCGGGGCTCGGCCCTCTGGTCTCATTACTCGTCCGCGGTCGTCGACGGCCCGACTCAGGGCCGGTAACCCCAGCTGGGCGGTGCCGGGACCAGGGTGCGACGCGCCAGCCGGACCCAATCACACAACATCGGGCGGGTATCGCGCGGATCGATGATCTGCTCGATCTCGTAGAACTCGGCCGAACGGTGCGGCGAACGCAACCGGTTGAGACGTTCGGTGATCTCGAGCTTCAGCCCCTCCGGATCATCGCTCTCGGCGAGGTCGGCCTTGTACGCCACCTCGAGCCCACCCTCCAACGGCAGCGACCCCCAGTCGCCCGACGGCCACGCCATCCTCATCGACTCGGTGCCGGGCTTGCGGTTGGCAGCACCGGCGATCCCGAACGCCTTGCGGATCACGACCGTGCAATACGGCACCTGGGTCTCACGCAGGGCCACCAGCACCTCGGTGCCGTACCGCACGGTGGCATTGCGTTCACTCTCGATCCCGATCAGAAAGCCCGGGCAGTCCTCGAAGTGGACGATCGGCAGTTTGAACAGCGATGCCAGATCGATCAGGCGGGTCAACTTTCGGCACGAATCTGCGGTCCATCCCCCGCCGTACATCATCGGGTTCTCGCCGTACACGGCGACCGGCACACCGTCGAGCCGCGCCAGACCGCTGATGATCGACGTACCCCACCCGCGCCCGATCTCGAAGAAGCTGCCCTCGTCGACGACCGACGCCATGATCGCCTTCATGTCGTACGACTGACGTGGATTTCGAGGCACGGCACTGAGCAACCACTCGTCGCGGCGAGCGGCGTCATCGTCCCAGCGTTCGATCGGCGGGAGCTCGTCGACACTGGTCGGCAGGTACGACAAGAAGTGCAACGCCCGTTCGAATGCCTCCGCCTCGGAATCGACGGCGTCGTCGATCGCCCCGTTGCCGGTGTGGATGTCTGCGTGCCCGAGCTCTTCCTTGGCAACCGCGCCCAGACCCGCCTGCTCGACGAGCGCCGGCCCGGCGATCATCATCTGCGAGGTGTCGCGCACCATGACCGAATAGTGCGAGGCCACGGCCCGTGCAGCGCCGAATCCGGCGACCGAGCCGAGCACCAACGAGACCGACGGAGCGATGTTGAGATGGTCGACGACCGTGTGCCAGCCGGGCAGGACGGGGATGTAGGTACGGCCGGCCTGCTCGATCGTCTTCACCGAGCCACCGCCCGACATTCCGTCGAGCAGGCGGACGTGCGGGAGTCGCATCTCCGCGGCGATCGATTCGGAGGCCTCGCGTTTGGCAGAGATCGAGGCGTCGTTCGATCCGCCGCGCACGGTGAAATCGTCCCCGGACACGACCGCCGGACGCCCGTCGAGCTCGGCGATACCGAACACGAAGTTCGACGGCGTGAACTCGATCAGGTTGCCGTGCTCGTCGTAACGAGCTACCCCTGCCGTCTTGCCGAGCTCCCAGAAGGTTCCTTCGTCGACGATCTGGTCGACGCGCTCGCGAACGGTCTGCTTGCCGAAATGATGCTGCCGGGCGACCTTGTCGCTACCGCCCAGCTGATCGGCGAGAGCTTCACGTCGGCGCAGTTCTTCGAGTTCTGGTTCCCAGGTCATGATCGGCGCGGTCAGGCCCGCTTGATCTCCACCACGACGCCTCCGCTGACGCGGACCAGCTCGCCCGGAGCGAGCGGGAAGACGTCGTGCCAGGTGCCGGCCGCGGCCCACACCACATCATGATCCAACAGATCGGGATCGATGAACACCCGAAGCTGGGTCGCGTGGCCGATCGGTGGGACGCCACCGATCGGGAACCCGGTCGTCTCGCGCACCACGTCGGCGTCGACCCGCCGACACGTCAGACCACCCGCTGCGGCCGCCAGTTTGTGCTCGTCGAGCTGGTTCGATCCGCTCACATAGGCAAGCACGATCTCGCCGTCGACTCCGAAGATCAGGCTCTTGACGATCTGAGCGACCTCACAGCCGATCGCGTTCGCGGCGTCGACCGCTGTCTTCGCCCCCTCCGGGAAACGTCGCGGCTCGACGACCAGCCCGACGGCCTGCCCGGCCTCGATCACTCGCACGACGTTCTTGTGGACTGCACTCTTGTGGACTTCGCTCACCGTGTCGCGACCGTAGCGCGACGTGCCGACGCAGGGCTTACCCGCTCCCACGCCCTGGCAAAGCGCAGCAGGTCGACATCCCCGCCGTGGCGACCGACGAACTGGACGCCGATGGGCAGACCATCGGTGGTGAACGCGCTCGGCATCGAGATCGCCGGACAACCGGTGAGCGAGATGTCGGAACACGAACGCATCCAGTCGATGTAGGTGTCCATCGCCGTACCGTCGACCTCCCGCGGCCAGTCGAGGCCGACATCGAAGGGCACGACTTGTGAGGTGGGCAGCGCCAGCACGTCGTAACGCTCGAAGAATGCGCTCACCCGTACGACCAATGCCGCGTGCGCGGCCGCAGCGCGCGCGTGGTCGGCCAGACCGCGGCGGCGCGCCTCCTCGATGTTCCAGCGAATGGTGTCCTTCATGCGATCGGCAGAGCGGTCGTACACGGACCCGTACGAAATCTCGAAGTGCCAGGCGCGCAGCACCTGGAAGATCTCACGAGCATCGGTCAGGTCCGGCAGCGCCTCCTCCACCGTGCAACCGAGCGCTTCGAGCCGATCCGGCACATCCGAGAGCGCGCTCCGCACGCTCTGCTCGACGGGCAACCCGAGATCTGGCGACCAGGCGACCCGAACGTCGCCGACGTCGATATCCGCGAGGTCGGCAAAGATCGTTCCTGATTCCGCCAGAGAAATCGGCACCCGCCGATCCGGCCCCGATATCGCCTGCATCTGCAGGGCGACGTCGCCGACCGAGCGGCCCATCGCTCCCGACGTCGACAGACCCGACCACGGCGTCCGGTTCGGCCAGCTGGGCACCCTCCCGGCCGACGGCCGCAGGCCGACGATATTGCAGAACGACGCAGGATTGCGAAGTGATCCACCCATGTCGGAGCCGTCAGCGATCGGGATCATCCCGGTCGCCAGAGCGACAGCCGCTCCCCCGCTCGATCCGCCGCAGGTCTTCGTGGGGTCGTACGGATTGAGTGTTGCACCGAAGACCGGATTGAAGGTCTGCGATCCGGCGCCGAACTCGGGAGTGTTTGTCTTGCCGATCGTGACGGCACCTGCACGTCGGAGCCGCTGCACGATCAACCCGTCCTCGGTGGGAACGAAGTCGGACAGCAACGGTGATCCCATGACGGTCCGGATCCCAGCGGTCGGCTCGAGATCCTTGTGGGCGATCGGCAGCCCGTGCAGCGGACCGGTCATGGCGCCAGACGCCGTGAGTTCGTCTGCAGCAGCGGCCCACGTCTCAGCCATCTCGGGCACCAGGGTGACGACCGCGTTGAGCTGGGGGTTCATCAGCTCGATCCGCCGCAGGCTGGCTGCGAGCAGTTCGCGGGCCGACACCTCGCGGCCCCGGATCATCGCGGCCAACTCGACGGCCGACCGGTCGACGAGCTCGGTCATGTGCCGGCCGCCGCAGATTCGTGAGCAGGGGCGGTGCTCGAGCCCGCCATCAAGATGATGACCGCGCCCGTGAACGAACACAGCCCGGCGACGACATACGACGTCTCGTAGCCCCCTGAAGCATCGTGCAGCCACCCCAACAGCATCGGCCCGCCGGCGGTCCCGACGAGGCCGAACAACTGCGCCCGGCTGTAGATCTTGGGATAATCGCGGACGCCGAAGCGTTCGGCGATCAGCAACGGCTGCAGCATCAAGATGTTGCCGACGGTCGCCCCGAACAGCACGATCGACCCGAAGATCACCGGCGTCGTCTGGGCGAACCCGAGCGACACCAGCGACACCATCTGCACAGCTGCCAACGCAGCGGTGAACGGGATCATCGGCATCGAGGCCACGACCCGGCCACCGACCAGTCGAGCGATGACCGAGGTGGCGGCGAGCACCATCGTCGCCAACGCGGCGGTGTCGGCCGTGGTGCGTTCCTCGACCAGCTTGACGAGCTGTTGGATGCCGCCGACCTGGGAGCCCAACGCGAGGACGTATCCGATCGTGACGAAGATGAAGAACCGACTGGTGATCGCATCGCGATACAGGGTGCCGGCCGGAAGCGGGGCGGTGAACGCTGGGTTGATGCGCTCACCGTCGGGCAACCATCCGGTCGGGCCCGGGTCGGGCGTGATCAGCCCGAACACGACCGGCACGATGCCGAGCACGTAGATCAGGCCGAGCCACGGCGTGCCCGACTCGAGCCCCTGACGATCGAGGAGCCATTTCGCTGCCGGCGTGATCAAGATGCCACCGGCCGAGAGCCCGGTCGAGGCGATCGACAGCGCGACCGACCTGCGGGCGTGGAACCACCGGGTCACGACCGTGGTCATCGGCACCAGGCCGGCCAACGCCCAGCCAGTGGCGAACACCCCGTACACGACGAACAGTTGCCATTGCTCGGTGACCTGGCCCAGGGCGGCCAGCGCGACACCGCCGATCACACCACCGGTCGCGGCGATCAGGCGCACATCGTGACGAGCGATCAGCCTGGCGGCCCACACGCCGACCACACCGCTGACGAAGAAGAACCAGGTCGTCGCCAACGAGATCGCCGACACGTCCCAACCGCGTTCGTTGCTGAGGGCGTTGAGATAGACGGCGAGTCCGTAGAAGCCGAGGCCAGATGATGTGGTGAGGACGATGAAACAGCCGGTCACCACGCGCCAGCCGAGGAACTTCTCGCTGGTCACGGGCGCGAGGACCGGGCTGGGGGCATTGCCGAACCGTAGTGATCGGGGCGTCGATATCCTGAGTCGCACGATGTTCAAGAACACGATGAAGACCGGGGTCCTACTCGCCGGCCTCGGCGGTTTGATCGTCGCCGTGGCAGGCATCCTGGGCGGGGGTAGCAGCGGCTCGCTGATCCTCGGCCTCGTGATGGCCCTGTTGATGGTCGGTGGCTCGTACTGGTTCAGCGACAAGCTCGCCCTCAAATCCGCCAAGGCACGAGTCATCTCCGAAGCAGAGGCGCCCGAGTTCTACGGCATGATTCGTCGGCTCGCAGAGCGCGCCGACATGCCGATGCCGACGGTGGCGATATCACCGAACGCCCAGCCCAACGCCTTCGCAACTGGACGCGGTCCGAAGCACGCCGTGGTGTGCGCCACCCAGGGCCTGCTCGAAACCCTGACCCGCGACGAAGTCGAAGGCGTGATGGCCCACGAGATGATGCACGTCAAGCACCGCGACATCCTGATCGGCTCGGTGGCCGCGACGATCGCCACCGCGATCTCGTTCATGGCCCAGATGGCCATGTTCTCGTCGATGTTCGGCGGCCGCGACCGACGCAACAACAATGTGTTCGGGATGTTGGCGTTGTCACTGTTGGCGCCGATCGCTGCGTCGATCATCCAGATGGCAGTGTCGCGCTCACGCGAGTTCGAAGCAGACCGCGGTGCGGCCGAACTGTTGGGCAGCGGCGAGTCGCTGGCGGTGGCGCTCGAGAAGATCGAGCTGATCGCCGCTCAGCGTCCGATGGCCGTGGCCCCGGCTCAGGCCCAGGCCTACATCCACAACCCTCTCGCCGAGGCAAGGTCGAGCCGCAGTGGCGGCCCCAACCTCGCCAAGTTGTTCAGCACCCACCCCGACACAGACGAACGCATCCGGCGCCTGCGGGCCATGTGATCCGACGGGCCAGGTGATCAGGCGTTCTTCGGGAGTTCGGAGAACGGGGTCGCCCGATCGAAACCGGGTTCCTTGGGCAGACCCAGCACCCGTTCGCCGATGATGTTGCGCTGCACCTGATCGGTGCCGCCATAGATCGGCGGGGCCTGTGCGAACAGAGCCAGTTCGGTGACGATGCCGTTCATCGGCTGGCCCGTCGCCTCCGCCAGCACCGCCTTGTCTGCGCTGGCGTACGCATGCAGCATGCCGGCCGCGCCGATGATGCGCAGTCCGAGGTCTCGCTGCAGCCGCATCATGTCGCTCATCGAGAGCTTGCCGATGTTGCCGAAACCGGGGATGTCCCCACCGGACGCCTTGAGCGCTTTGAGGCGTAACGTGTTCATGCGGCCGATCTCCTGGATCGTGTGCAGCCGCATCAGGTCCTGGCGAATGGTCGGATCATCGATCGCGCCGGTCGACTTGGCAAGTTCGATCAGCATGCGTCCGGCGCCTCTGAACTGCGCGCCGCCGGCGCCTGCCCGCCGGTTCGTCACGAACTCGCCGACACGTTGGTCGAGATGCCCCGCCACCGTGCCCGGCAGCGCGGCGCTGGCTGCTGCGTGCCCCCCGCCCGACCCGAGGCCGGCGCGCTCGAACGCGAGGGTGGTGTTGGCGACTGCCCAGCCGTTGTTGCGGTCGCCGATCATCGCATCGGTGGTCGTGCGGGCATCGGACATGAACACCTCGTTGAACAACGCCCGCCCCGTCATCTCCTTGAGGGGGCGGATATCCATACCGGGCTGGTGCATGTCGATCGCGAAGTAGCTGATGCCCTGATGCTTGGGCGCCTCCGAGTTCGTGCGTGCGATCAGCATGCCGAGGTCGGCATAGTGGCCGCCGGAGGTCCACACCTTCTGGCCGTTGACGATCCATTCGTCACCGTCCTGGATGGACCGAGTCTGCAGGCCGGCGAGGTCGCTGCCGGCGACCGGCTCGCTGAACAGCTGGCACCACGCCTTCTGTCCGGTCACGATGTCGCGCACATAGTGATCGATCTGCTCTTGGGTGCCGTGCGTGGCGATCGTCGGTGCGGCCAGCAGCAGCCCCAGACCCCCTGGGGCGGCGAGCGCTCCGTGCTCGCCGATCGCCTCGGCGACACGCACGGCATCGTTGCGCGACAGCCCCTTGCCATACGCGTGCTCGGGCAACGATGGCGCAGCCCAGCCGGCGAGACCGAGTCGCTCCCACCATTGGGCGACCGTGAGGTCTGGGTCCCAGTTCTCGTGGAGCCACGCGCGAAGTGCGTCGATCACATCGGCCATGCGGCGATATTGGCACGGCGGCAGCCGTGAGTCCTCGTCAGAGTGCGAACAGGTCGTCGAGTCCCCCGGCGCTCGCCGACGGTTCGTCGATCAGTTCATCTGCGGGAACGAAGGCCGCGTAGCCGTCGGTCTCGAGGACGTCGGCGAGTTCGGGACCGCCGCTGGTGACGATGCGGCCCTTCACCAGGATGTGCACATGGTCGGGCTTGAGCTCGTTGAGCAGGCGGCTGTAGTGGGTGATCGCCAGGACGCCCATCGGCTCGCGACCCCCACTCGAATCGTTGCTGAGATCCTCGACACGTCGCGAGCAATCGCGCAGGGCGTCGATGTCGAGGCCCGAGTCGAGTTCGTCGAGAATCGCGAAACGCGGGCGCAGCACGGCGAGCTGGAGGGTCTCGTTGCGCTTCTTCTCGCCGCCCGACAAGTCGACGTTGAGCGGGCGATGTAGCAGGCGTTCCTCGAATCCGATGCGGTCGGCTTCGTCGAGCAACATCTGGCCGAGTGCGCTCGTGTCGCGACCGCGGCTGGCGAGAGCCTCGGAGAGGACGTCGTCGAGCATCACACCGGGGACCTCGGTCGGATACTGCATCACGAGGTGCAACCCGATCGTGGCGCGCTGCCAGGCCGGGAGAGCGAGCACGTCGACCCCGTCGAGCATGACGGAGCCGGCGAGAACTTCGTAGCCGGGCTTGCCCATGATGACCGCCGACAGCGTGCTCTTGCCGGCACCGTTGGGGCCCATCACGGCATGTACCTCGCCGGAGTGCAGGACGAGGTCGATACCGCGCAGGATCTCTTTACCGGCGACGGACGCTCGCAAGCCATTGATCTCGAGTGTGCTCATGAGACGATGTCCGTTCGGCCGGCGAGTGGGTCGTTGGTGAGCGGGTCGCCGGTGTCAGGGTCGATCGTGACCACGATCTGGCCGTCGACGACCGAAGCGCCGAACACTGCGACCGGCTGTGTCGCTGGGAGTGTGGAAGGTTCGCCCGTCAGCAGGCTGAATGCGCTGCCGTGCTTGGGGCATTCGATCTCGAGTTCGTCGCACCACACCTCGCCGTCGCTCAGCGAGACGTCGGCGTGGGTGCAGACGTCGCCGAGAGCGTAGACGTCGTCACCGATGCGCACGATCGAGACGGCGATTCCGGCGACATCGACCTTGAGCGCCGTACCCGGAGCGATGTCGTCGAGCCGACAGACGGTGACGGGTGACCGGGAACTCATGATGCGGCCTCGCCGATGTTGAGCTTGGCGGCGACCCGCGCCCGCAATCCTTCGGCCAGGCCGGCCGCCGGTAGCTGTGACAGCACTTCGTCGAAGAAGCCGAGCACGACGAGCCGCTCGGCGATCTCCGGACGGATGCCGCGGCTCTCGAGGTAGAAGCGCTGCTCCTCGTCGATCGGTCCGACGGTCGATGCATGTGAGCATTTGACGTCGTTCGTATAGATCTCGAGGTTCGGCACGCTCTCGGCCCAGGCCCCCTCCGACAAGGTGAGGTTACGGTTGGTCTGGAACGCAGCTGTGCCGCGAGCATGTTCGCGAATCTTGATGAGGCCGGTGTACACGCTCGCCGCGTGATCTTGGACGGCACCCTTGAACAGCAGGTCACTGTGCGTATGGGGCGCATCGTGGTCTTGGATCGTGCGGAAGTCGTGCATCTGTGTACCTCCCGCGAAGTACAGGGCGACCTGGCGGGTCGACCCGCCCTTGCCGGAGAGCCGGGCGTCGGTGCGGACACGTGCGTAGTCACCGCCGAGCGCGACCGTGGCGAGCAGCGTGGTCGAGTCGCGAAGTCCGACCGCCTGCTGGTTCCCGATCGCCCAGGTGGTCTGGTTCAGCTCGTTGATCGCGAGATAGTTGACTCGGGCAGCCTGATCGGCGCGCAGCTGCAGCACGGGCAGCACGAGCGCGGGCCCCTCCGACGACGACACGAATCGCTCGATGATGGTGACCTGACTGTCGGCCCCGACCTCGACGACGAGACGCGGGCACACGAGGCAGCCGTCGGCGCCGATCGTGTGGGTGATCGAGATCGTTTCGTCGACGACCGTCCCGGCCGGCACCACGATCCGAATCTGAGCGGGAGCGGAACGGTTGAGCCCGGCGAACACGTCGGGTGTCTCGTCGGGGAACAGGTCGGCGGTGGCACCGGAAATCTCGACGAACTCGATCGGCCCGCTGACCTGCGGGACATGGTCGGTCGGTCGGTATGCACCCAGGTCGAGGTCGGCGATCCGGCTGTATCGCCAGATTTCTTCGTCGGTGGAAGGCAGCTCGATAGCGGCGAGGTGCTCGAGGTCGAGAACAGGCATCGCTGCTGAATTCTACTACGCGCGTAGGGGAAATAGGGCGTGCGATCCGGCAATCGCGTCAGGAATCGCGCTTGCGACGCAAGAAGCGCCCGAGTCCCCGCTTCCGCCGGCTCTCGGCATCGCGCTCCGCATCGACTTCGGCCCGGATCCTGGCGCCGGCCGAGTTGAGGATGCTCTCGGCCTCGTCGAGCAGTGCGGCCGCGGTGCCGTCGTCGAGACCGGACGGCTCGGGTGGTGTCGGCGGTACGACGAGTGAGCCATGGGTCCACGCGACATCAGCCAGACGACGTTCGAACTTCGGACAGTTGTCGGGGCAACGCCACGGCGCGTCGGGGGCCAGATCGAGGTTGCACTTGCGAACGGTGTCGCCGTTGGGATACGTGCGACTCTCGAAGTTCTTGCACTCCGTCCTCATCGGCATGATCGCGAGGCTAACGCGACACGACAACGCTTCGTCAGGCACCGCCACGATGCCTCAGGGCCGCCTCCGGGCGCCTGACGGTCGACCCGACCCAGGGCACCGATCATCCGATCGGGCCCGGCAAACCCACTGCCCCACTCCCCCACCTTGGAACGGGGTGCTCGCCGGTGCCGTGTTCCGACCCTGCGAGCAACCGCGGACTCACAACCCGTAGAGGGCCGCGATATCGGGCAATCCGTGTGTCGCCGCCCACAGCTCGGGCAGCGGACAGGGGTTTGCCACCGGCCCGCCGGGCGCCCAGGGTTCGACGCACGGCCGATCGTCGAACGCCCGTACTTGGCGTGACAGCCAGTCGGCGACGGCCCATGACCCCAGCGGGGTGTGATGCACCCCGTCGGCATAGAACCAACCGACCGATGGTGCCGAGTACTGATCGAGCCGCCAGCGACGGACCTCCGGGAACTGACGGCTCGCGATCTTCTCGTCGATGATCCGATTCATCTCGCCATAGTTCGAACTGGTTCCGCCACTGCTCGGCAGCGTGTAGCCGACATGGGATCGATAGTCGACCCAGGCGATGTGATGGAACCCCTTCGATCGGGCGAGTGCGACGATCGTGTCGAAGTCGGCCGAGAACCGCTCGTGCCAGTCGTTGTAGCCGGTGGCGATGACGAGGATGTCCTCCCTGCCGGCGAACGGAAGCATCGTGATCTGTTCGGCGGCCGTTGGCGGCACGTACCCTTCCCGGCCTCGACAGGACCGTTGGACCAGTCGACGACACGATTCGAGTTCGGTCACGGCGACGAACCCTCGCAAGCCCCCGAGCGCTCCGTTCCAGCGCAAGCCTGCCATGGCCGAATCTCCGATGACCACGACATGGCGATCACCGGGCGGCGTGTTCGACGGGGCTCCGCCCGTCGCTGCCAAGGGGGCGCCGGTGAACCATCCCGTGATGTCGATCACCAGGTGCGTCGCCTCGAGTGCGTACACGGCGATCCCCGCTGTGGACGTCTGGATCACCGATGACGTGGCCTCGGTCGTGCCTGCCGCATCGAAGTTGACCGTGGACGCAAGCGGGCGAGGGGTCCGGGACGGGTAGGCCAGGATGTAGCCGACGTCCTCGGTGTTCGTCACCGTGATGTTGGCCGCGACCGCAGCGACGGGGGTACCCGTCACCGAGATCGACGCGAATTCGCGTGTCCCGCGGTCCCAGAGGCGCGGCCCACCGGACGGTGCCGCGTCGAAACGGGTGTCGACCAGCCGGGTCGGCCTCGATGCCACGAACAGCCCCGTCGACGAGACCACGTCGCCCGGCCCGGTGAAGAAGCCCGTCACGTCGACGATCACATGCTCACCGTTCTGCGTGTAGACCTCGAAACCTCTCGGCGACAGGGGCACGATGACCGATGCACTTCGCGTCTGGCCCTGCCCATCGACATTCAGGACCGAGGCGAGTGGCAGCCGGTCTCCCGCCGCATATGCCGTGAAGAACCCTGCACCCAGGGTCGCCGTGGTCGTGATCGTCACGGCCACCGCGACCGCTCCGGCGGGTACGCCGGGATCGACGAGTACGGCGCTTCGCGGCGCCGGCCGGCCGGTATCGCGCGTGTCGAGCACTCGATGTGTACCGGTCGGAACGTAGCGACCGGACGAACTCGATCCGCCGGGCGCCGGCTCGAAGTAGCCGGTGACATCGACCACGAAATGGGCCGTTCGCAGCGTGTACAGGGAAACACTGCCTGTGTCGCCGAGCTGGACGAGTTGCAGGTTGGCGATCGTCTGGCCGGGCGTGTAGTTGATGGCCGAGGCAACCGGCCGTGAACCCCCAGCGGGGAAGATCGTGGCGTAGCCCGAATCGGTGGGTTCGATCGCCGTCAACGTGAGCGCTGCGGCCACCGCGTCGGCGCCGACGCCACATCGATTCGCCACCTGCACCCGGGCGACCGTGGTCGCGCTCAACGCGCTCGCCGGTGCCTCACGGGTGTCGAGCAGCCGGCACGGCCTGATCGGTACGAACCTGCTGGGAGCGGTGGCGGCGCGAACCGCTTCGGGTGACCCGACGACGACCATCGCCAGCGAGATCACCAGCGAGAACACCACCAGCATCGAACGGCTTGCTGCGACCCGGCCTGTTCGCTTCGGGTGGGCGGCGCTCGACGTGCGGTGCATGGTGTGTGTATCGGGTCGGTTGGGCCGCGACCCAAGGATTACCACGCCGGCCGGGACCGATCAACCCGGTCGGCTCCCGAAATTCGGCCGAGGTCAGCCGACCGAGCCCTCCATCTGCAGCTCGATCAGCCGGCTCCACTCGACGGCGTACTCCATCGGCAACGTCTTGGTGATCGGCTCGATGAATCCGTTCACGATCATGCCCATCGCCTGCTCTTCTGACAGCCCACGGCTCATCAGGTAGAACAACTGCTCGTCGGCGATCTTCGACACGGTCGCCTCGTGGCCGATCTGTGCGTCGCGCTCGCCGACCTCCATGTAGGGCAACGTCTTGCTGACGGAATCCTCGTCGAGGATCAGTGCGTCACACTGCACATGGCTCTTACAGCCGTGGGCGCCTTCGTCGACGCGAACGAGACCCCGATAGGTCGTGATTCCGCCGTCCTTGCTGATCGACTTCGACACGATCTTCGACGACGTGTTCGGCGCAGCATGCACCATCTTGGCGCCGGCATCCTGGTGTTGCCCCGCCCCGGCGTAGGCGACCGACAGGACCTCACCGGTCGCGCCCTCGCCGACCAGATACACCGCCGGATACTTCATGGTCAGTTTGGAGCCGATGTTGCCATCGATCCACTCCATGTGCCCGTAGGCCTCGACGCGGGCCCGCTTGGTGACCAGGTTGTACACGTTGGGCGACCAGTTCTGGATCGTGGTGTACGTGACACGAGCGTGGGGCTTGACGATGATCTCGACCACCGCCGAATGCAGCGAATCACTGGTGTAGACCGGAGCCGAGCAGCCCTCGATGTAGTGCACCTTCGAGCCCTCGTCGGCGATGATGAGCGTGCGCTCGAACTGCCCCGCGTTCTCGGAGTTGATCCGAAAGTACGCCTGGAGCGGCATCTCGCACTCGACTCCGGGCGGTACATAGATGAACGAGCCGCCCGACCACACGGAGGTGTTGAGCGCCGCGAACTTGTTGTCGCCCGGAGGGATCACGGTGCCGAAGTACTGCTTGACGAGGTGCGGGTACTCACGCAGGGCCGTGTCCATGTCGCAGAACAAGATCCCGAGGGCCTCGAGGTCCTCACGATTCTTGTGGTAGACGACCTCGCTCTCGTACTGAGCGGTCACACCGGCCAGGTACTGGCGTTCGGCCTCGGGGATGCCGAGCTTCTCGTAGGTGCGCATCATCTCTTCGGGGAGCTGATCCCACTCGTCGACCTGCTCGCCCTTGGGTCGCAGGTAGTAGTAGATGTCTTGGAAGTCGATGTCGGGCATGTTCACCGCGAACCACTCGGCCATCGGTTTCTTCTCGAACAATCGCAGGCTCCGCTGGCGCAGTTGCGTCATCCACTGCGGTTCGCCCTTCCACCACGAGATCTGGTCGACCACGCCGGCGTTGATCCCCTTCTCGGGAGCGAAGGCGTACTCGACTTCATCGCTCCAGCCGAGGTCGTACTTGGAAAGGTCGAGATCGAACGACGTCATGTCATCTCCCTGATCGGCTTCGCTGTGCGGTTCGAGGTGTGGTTCGAGGGATTTCCACTATCGCCATAGTAACAATCCGGATGCCTCGGCCACCACCGGCGATGGGAATTGCGTCAGGCCCACGCCGGCACCGAATGGATCAGGCCGCAACTTCAGCGTCCGCGGCGACCGGTTGGTCGATCTCGATGAAGATGCACTCACCCGGGCAGACCTCGGCGGCCTTGATGACGGCGTGCACGTGGCGAGCCGGAACCCAGGCGAGGCTCCCCGAGCTGCCGGGGTCGTTCAAGGGCTGCCCCTCTTCGGCCACATAGGCGATGCCGTCCTCGAGCTGGACGAACACGTCAGGGCAATGGTCGACACAGAGCCCGTCGCCGGTGCAGAGGTCCTGGTCGATCCACACTCGCATGGTGCGGGCCAAGTTACCCCCTACATTGCCGGACGTGCCCGAACCAGCCGCGAAGAAAGTCCCACACACCTGGACGAGACCGACAGGCGCCGTCGACGATCCGTTCGCGTGGTTGCGCGATCGCGACGATCCCGACACGATCGCCTACCTCGAAGCCGAGAATGCCGTCAGCGACGCATGGTTCGGCGAGCACCGCGACCTGGTGGACGAGTTGTTCGGCGAGATCAAGTCTCGAGTGCAGGAAACCGACACGTCCGCTCCGGTTCCGGTCGACGACTGGTACTACTCGGCCCGGACGGAAGAAGGCCGCTCGTACCCGATCCATTGTCGCGGTCGTTCGGCCGTCACGGCCACCGACGATCTCGTCCTCGATCAGAACGTGGAAGCCGAAGGCCACGAATTCTTCGACCTCGGAGCGTTCGAGGTCAGCCCCGATCACCGCCTGCTCGCCTGGTCCGGGGATCTGTGCGGCGACGAGCACTACACGCTGCGCATCCGCGACATCGCGCACCAGCGCGACCTCGACGACGAGATCAGCGACACCACGTGGGCCGGTGTGGCCTGGTCGAGCGACGGGACCCACCTGTTCTATGTCGAGGCCGACGAGCAGGAGCGTCCGTACCGTGTGATGCGCCACCGGCTGGGCAGTGCCCAGTCCGACGACGTCGAGGTGTTCGCCGACCCCGACGAGCGGTTCTTCGTCGGAATCGCCAGCACTCGTAGCCGCGAATGGATCGTCATCCACTCCGGCAGCAAGCAGACCTCGGAGACCTGGCTGCTGGCCGCCGGCGACCCCGGCGCAGCGCCCACGTGTGCGCGCCCCCGGGAAGACGACGTGGAGTACCACTTCGATCACTGGGGCGACCGGTTCGTGATCTTGACGAATCACGATGCAGTCGACTTCCGGGTGATGCAGGCCCCGCTCGACGATCCGAGCGCCTGGACCGAACTGGTGTCACATCAGGCCGGACGACGGATCACCAACATCGAGCCGTTCGCTGATCACCTTGCGCTCCACGAATGGGACCGCGCACAGCCGGCGATCCGCATCGTCCGCCGCGACGGATCGACCGTGACGCTCGAGATCGACCCCGAGCCGCACGACGTCGAGTTCGGTCCCAACGAACAATGGGACACGACGTCGGTCCGGCTGGTCCACCAGTCGCTCACGTCTCCTTCACGAGTCATCGACGTCGACGTCCTGTCGGGAGAGATCACCCTCGTGAAACAGACTCCGACCCCCAACGTCCGACTCGACCGGTATGTCGCGCAACGAGTGTGGACCGTCGCAGCCGACGGCACCCAGATTCCGGTCGACCTCGTACGCCATGTCGACACCCCGACCGACGGCTCCGCACCGTGCTGCGTGTACGGCTACGGCTCGTACGAGGTCTCGCTCCCACCCTGGTTCTCGGTCGCACGCCTGTCGCTGCTCGACCGAGGTGTCATCTGGGCGCTCGTTCACCCACGCGGCGGCGGCGAGCTCGGTCGCCAGTGGTACCTCGACGGCAAGCTGCTGAACAAGCGCAACACGTTCACCGACACCCTGGCGGCCTGCGAGCATCTGGTCACCGCTGGTTTCGCTGATCGCGAACGGGTCGCGATCCGAGGTGGCAGCGCCGGCGGGTTGCTGGTCGGAGCGTGTGTCACCCTCGAACCTGCTCGCTTCCGTTCGGCGGTCGCCGAAGTGCCGTTCGTCGACGTGACCAACACGATGAGCGACCCAACACTCCCTCTCACGGTGACCGAGTGGGAGGAATGGGGCGACCCCCGGGCCGAGCCGTTCGCCTCGTACATCGAGAGCTACGCGCCATACGACAACACGGTCGCCGCCGACTACCCGGCGATCTTCATCACGGCCGGACTCAACGATCCGCGCGTCAGTTACCACGAGCCCGCGAAGTGGATCGCGCGTCTGCGCGACGTACGCACCAACGAGCTGCCGCTGCTGCTGCGTACCGAGATGGGCGCCGGCCATGCCGGCCCGAGCGGCCGCTACGACGCCTGGCGCGAAGAAGCGAGAGTGCTCACGTTCTTGCTGCGAACGCTCTGAGGCCACCGAGCGCCTGTGCTCACCCCAACAGGGCGAGCACGCCGAGTGCCAGCATCACCGCGTTGCGCACGAGGTGGCCGCGCCCGATCGGTTTCGCCGACCACGCGCCGAAGCAGGCGCACACGGGTCGGCGACCCTGCGACAATCGACGCGCGATCAGCGCCGTGAACGTCAGGATCAGAGCGATCGCGACGATCGCCGCCACCGGCTCGAACAGCTGGGCGATCAAGGCCGCTCCGACCGACAGCTCGACCCAGGGCAGCACCGGTGCTGTGAGTGCCGGAGCGCCGAGGGCCGCGACGTGCACCGGCCAAGCCGGGCCCGCCGCGAGTTTCGCACCACCTGCGACGACGAACGTGATCCCCAACACGATCGAGGCGATCAGCGAGACCGTATTCACCGGTCGAGATGCATGATGAGCCCCTCGCGGGCACCGATCACGTCGAGTCGATCCCCCACTTGTGCGTTCACCTCGGCGATGACGCGATCGAGCTGATCGTCGTCGTGCGACGGGTCGTGGTGATACAGCACGAGCGTTCGCACATCACACTCGAGCGCCAGCCACACCGCGTAGTCGATCGTGCAGTGACCCCACGAGGACTTGTGCTCGAACTCTGCTCGCGTGTACTGGGCGTCGTGGATCATCACGTCGACGCCCTGGCACAGTTCGCGGGCGTTGTCGGTCGCCTCGTACACGTCGACGCCGGGCTGTTGGTGATCGCTGAGATAGGAGAGGGAGGCGCCGCCCCACGACAACCGATACCCGAGGGTGTTGCCCAGATGCGGGATCAGGCGGGACATCACCTGGACCTCCCCGATGGAGAAGTCGTCGTCACCGTGCTCGTGGAACAGGAACTCGCCGGGCAGATCGGCGATCCGAACCGGGAACAGCGGCGGGCACAACATCCGTTGGACAACCTCCTCGACCGTCGTCTCGTCCTCCTGCAGCGGAGCATGCAGAGCGAGCCGGCCACCGGGCCGTAGGACCGGGGTGAAGAACGGTAGGCCCTGGACGTGGTCCCAGTGCAGATGGCTCAGCAGACACACCCCATCGAACGGCTGGTCAGCCGGCCACCCGACGCCGAAGTACCGAGCGCCGGTGCCGAGGTCGAACATGATCGGCTGATGCCCCGGAACGTCGACGGACACGCACGACGTATTGCCGCCGTAGCGCGCGACTCCACCGCCGTGGCATGGGGTACTGCCGCGCACGCCATGAAATGTGATGTCGAATCCGGGCGTGACGATGGCCGACAAACTACTCGTCACCCTGCATCGCCGGAAATCTCTGCGGCGTGCCTCGCGTCACAGGCCGATCCGCCGCCGCAGGCGCAGCGGCGACTGCGCTCATGGTGCCGACCGCGGCGTCGTGGAGGTCACCGCGCCAGCAGCCGAACCGCATCACCAGGGATCTCGATACCGACTGCGGTACCAGGTGCAGGGATCCACGACGAGCCGTCGTTCGACAACACGACCTGCATCTCCTGGCCCTCGACGAGCAATCGCACGTGGGTGGTGGACCCGACGAACGCGACGTCGCTGACGACGCCGTCGACGAACCCCTCGCCCGAGGCGACGACCTGTACGCGCTCGGGCCGCGCGAACACGGTGCAGTCACCGCGCACGGCATCGGTTGGAGCTGTCAGCTGTCGGCCCAGCACCGTGATCACGCCCGGCTCGGTGACCGATGCCGGCAGCAGGTTGGCCAACCCGAGGAAGTCGGCGACATAGGTCGTCTCGGGATACTCGTAGACCTCCTGGGGCACACCGACCTGCTCGATCTCGCCCTCGCGCATCACCGCCAGCCGGTCGCTCATGGTGAGCGCCTCCTCCTGGTCGTGGGTGACGTAGACGAAGGTGATGCCGACCTCGCGATGCAGCTCTTTGAGCTCGAACTGCAGCGCGCGCCGCAACTTGGCGTCGAGCGCGCCCAGCGGCTCGTCGAGCAGCAATACGCGAGGCCGTAGAACGAGTGCACGCGCCAGAGCGACGCGCTGCTGTTGGCCACCCGAGAGTTGATGCGGCTTGCGACTCGCGTAGTCGCCGAGGCGTACCAGCTCGAGCGCCTCGGCGACCCGCCGACGACGCTCGTCCTTGGTGCAATCCTGGAACCGCAACCCGAAGCCGACATTCTCGGCGACGCTCATGTGGGGAAACAGGGCGTAGCTCTGGAACACCGTGTTGACCGGACGGTTCTCGGGCGCGACACCGGCGATGTCGACACCATCGATCAGCACCGCCCCCGACTCGTTCTGTTCGAAGCCACCGATCAGACGCAACGTGGTCGTCTTGCCGCACCCCGACGGCCCGAGCAGCGAGAAGAACTCGCCCGACTCGATGGTGAGATCGATCCCCTTGAGCACGAGTTGGGTCCCGTACGACTTCATGAGCGAGACGAGCTCGATACGGCCGCCGCTCGCCGGAGCCGACGTGGATGAACTCACTGCGGGACTCGACATCGGTGATTTTCTAGCGCGTTCGGATGGGTGACCACGTAGCCGACTGCCATCACTGCCCGGCGCCGAGCGCCGCCCTCAGCCGTTCGTGGACGAAATACACGCCGCGCTCTTCGACCGTCGCGAGGACGCCGTCGGCGTCGAGCCCGGCGTCGTGCGAGCGCTGAACAGCCACACAGATGTCGACGTCCTGATCGTGGACCAGACGGTGGGCGTCGATGATCCCATTCATCGACTCGGCGGTGCGCCCGGGAAGTGCGTAGAGGCGCCGCTCGACGCGAGTGGTGTTGGGGCCCAGCGGTTCCATCCACATCACCAGCACCGCATCGGGGAACAGGTTGATCATCGCGTTCGGCCAGATCGTCAGATACGACCCGACGTCGTAGGGGCGTTCGGTGTCGGCCGAGAACAACCGCTCCCACCCGGGCTCGCCTGGCAGCAGCGTCGAACGGATCGTCTCGTCGTCGGCCGGACCGGGTCGGCGCAGGCGATCCCACGCATAGAGAACCGGCCCGTCGCTGACCATCGGATAATCCTCGGTCGACGTCGTGTCGATCTCGGGATGCACGAATGGGGTGTGGTAGTTCTCGGAGTAGTTCTCGAGCAGCACCTTCCAGTTGAAGCTGCGATCGTTCGACTCTCGCAGCACGAGTTCCATGTCTTCGAGGCGACACGAGTCGACGGCGGCCGCGAGCGGGCCGAGATCGAGTTCGGTTGCCGGGTTCTCGATGTCGACGAAGACGAGCCGTCGCCAGTGGGCCACTGCGATCGGCTTGAGCGAGTAGTCGGCGACGTCGAACCCGGCGGGGTTGCCGACCCCGTGCGCCTTGGCGAGCGACCCGTCGTGCCGGTACAGCCAGGCGTGGTACGGGCAGCGGATCACCGAGCCCGAACCTTGGTCGTCACACAGCGGTGCCGCACGATGGCGGCACACATTGAGGAACCCCCTCAGCGTCCCGTCTCGGTCGCGAACAAGTAGCACCGGGACGCCACCGACGGTGCGAGCCACCCAGGCACCCGGGTCGGGAAGTTCGTCGCTCACCCCGGCACAGACCCAACCTCGTCGGAACACCTGCTGCCGCTCGTGTTCGAAGAAGGCGGGATCGGCGTACCACGAAGCCGGCAACGTCCGCGCGGCCGTGATACCAGGTGGGTCCGGAATGTTCCTCAGCCCGGTCTCGTCGATCGTCAACGCACTGTCCTTCCTACCCGTGTGATCAGCCTGACAATGGGCCGACGTTTCGTCAATCACCTACCACCGGCGCGACGCCTCAGGTGAGGCCACCGACCTCGAACAACTCGGATGCCTCGTCCGAGGTGTTGTCGAGCATCCGCGCCAGCCGACTCATGTTCTCGACCAGTCGTTCGCCGTCGGCCGAGGTGTGGGCCACCGACAGGGTCCACGATTCGCTCTTTGCCCAGGGTGCGAGGAACACCCCATTGTTGTGCTGCACCAGATAGTTGAGATGGCTGACCGCGGTGTCGATCTCGAGGAACTCGCGGTAGTTCGTGGCCGGTCGATCGTGCACGACCACCGAACCCTTGAACCCGTGTACGACGCCATACGCCGGGACGCCCCGCTCGGCCAGCGCATTCGTACATCCGGCGAACATCTCACTGCCGAGCTGCTCGGCACGCTGGTAGGAATCGGGCGTGAGCACCTCCGTCAGCACGGCTCGCGCCGCCGCCATCGTGAGGGGATTGCCGTTGAACGTGCCGACCTGGTCGTAACGTCCGTCGCTGATCGCACTCATCACCTCGGCGGTCCCCCCGATCGCTCCACACGGCACGCCACCACCCAGAGCCTTCGCCAGGCAGACGATGTCGGGGGTCACACCGAACAGTTCGGTGGCGCCACCCCAGGCGACGACCAGTCCGGTCTTGACCTCGTCGAACGTCAGCAGCGCACCATTGGCATGCATGAGATCTCGCAACCGCTCGAGATAGCCGGGCTGGGGTGGGATGATGCCGGCGTTCATCATCATCGGCTCGATGATCATGCCGGCGATGCGACCGGGGTGTTCGGCGAGGACCCGTTCGACGGCGGCCAGATCGTTGAACGGCACGATCCGCACGAGATCCGCGATCACCTGGGGAATTCCGGGGCCGGGGATGCGCCCGGGATCGTCTTCGGGACCCAGATCATCGAGGGACTGCCAGAGCGACACGTTCACCAGATCGTGATGGCCGTGGTAGGTGCCTTCGACCTTGATGACGAGATCGCGACCCGTGATCGCCCTCATCAGGTGGATTGCGTCCATCGTCGATTCGGTGCCCGAGTTGTTGAACCGCCATTGCGGCAAACCGAACCGTGACGTGAGTTCCTCGGCGACGACGATCGCGTCCTCGACCGGCTGAGCGAAGTGGGTGCCGAGGGCGACTCGGCGCTGCACGGCTTCGACGACCGCAGGGTTCGCGTGCCCGACGACGTTGACGCCATAGCCGGCATGCACGTCGACGTACTCGTTCCCGTCGACGTCCCAGACGTGACTGCCCTTGCCGTGGCTGATCCAGACCGGGATCGGCCGCGTGCTCGACCAACTCGAGGTGACGCCGCCTGGCATCACCTCGAGCGCGCGCTCGTACATCTGTTGTGATCGCTGGTTGCGGGCCGTGAACCGTTGCTCTTCCGCAAGGATGCGGTCGTCGATGCTCGTCTGAGATCTGTTCGCCTGGTCCTGCTGTGCCGTCATGATCACGTGACTCCTTGTCCTGACTGACCAGTCAGTCTAAACTGGCTCCACGCTCCGGACAAGGGACTCTCTCGTGACGTTCGAATCATCGGCTACTCGACGCGACGTATCGCACCCGACCGACTCACTGATGCCAACGCTCGGCTCGGCCGACTACTGCTCACCCGAGATCTTCGCTGTCGAGCAGGCCCGCATCTTCCACGCGAGTTGGATGTACGCCTGTCACATCGACGGGCTCCCGGCCGGCACCAAGCGCTCCTTCGACATCGCCGGCGAATCGGTCATCGTCACCCGCGACATCGACGGTGACGTGCACGCGTTCGCCAACGTCTGCCGCCATCGCGGCGCAGAACTGTGCGACCGGGCGATGTCGTGCGCCACGAAGGGTTCGATCCGCTGCTCGTATCACGCCTGGACGTATGGGCTCGACGGCGCCCTGGTGGCCACCCCGCGGGTCGACGACCAGTTCGACCGCGACCGGTACGGGCTGTGGCCGTACCGGGCAGAGGTGTGGAACGGCATGGTGTTCGTCTCTGTCGCCGATCAACCGCCGACGCTCGACTCATGGCTGGCGAAGCAGACGCCGGACCTGATCGGATTCGGCAAGCTCCCGATCGCCGACTACCGCATCGGTGCCCGATCCGAAACCGTGGTCGCCGCCAACTGGAAGATCATCATCGAGAATTACGCCGAATGCCTGCACTGCGCGGTGGTCCACCCCGAGTTGGTCGACCTGATCCCCGTCTACCGGTCGGGCCACGTGCTCGACCCCGACCGCGACGACGGAGCAGTCGCGTTCACGGAAGGGTCCGAGGCGTTCACCATCGGCGGCCGTTCCCGGCTGTCAGTGCTTCCTGGTCTCGCTCCGACGCCCGAGTACAACGGCACGGCGATGTTCCCGAACGCATTCTTCGACCTCACGCCCACTGCGCTCGCGCTCACCGCTCTGTTCCCGGTCTCCCCGAGCTGCACCGTGGTGGTGGGCGAATACCTCTTCGCAGCCCAAGATGTCGAGCGCCCCGACTTCGACCCTGCCCCCGAATTCGAGTTCAACGAGCTCGTCGGCGCCCAGGACTATGTCGTGTGCGAGACCGTGCAACGCGGGGTCGCGTCGCGTGCCTTCACCAGCGGAGGGCTCACGCACAAGGATCGCTACGTCGCAGATTTCGTCGCGCAGTACCTCGACATCCGAGGCCCTGTCGCGACAAACTGACCAACAACACCGCTCGGCAGATCCGGGCACGACAGAAATGGGGGAACCGGATGGGCACGACCCGACGGCAGTTCATCGGACAGACAGCAGGCCTCGGCGTGCTGTTGGGGGCAGGCATACCGCTGCTGGGGGCCTGCGGCGGCGACGATGACGAGGGCGGAGCGGTCACCGATGCGATCAAGGACGGTCTCGAACCCGAAGCCGGACCGCTCAGGATCTTCAACTATGCCGACTACGTCAACCCCGACACGGTCGCGTCATTCGAAGAGCAGTACGGCGTCAAGGTCGAGATCACCACGTTCGACGTCGATGCCGAGGCGATCACCAAGCTGGCCAACGGTTCCGTCGAGATCGACGTCCACAACTCCGCAGCTCCGAACTCGTTGAACCGGCTGATCGCGGGCGGCATCCTGCAGCCGCTCAACAAGTCGTATCTCACCAACTTCGACAATTTGCTGCCCTCGTTCGTCGACCCGTGGTACGACAAGGGCTCGAAGTACACGGTGCCGTACACCGTGTTCTCGTCCGGTATCGCCTATCGCAACGACCGCGTCGATCCGGCACAGGTCGAGGAGATGGGCTGGGACATCCTCTGGGATCCGACCTACAAGGGCGTCACCTCGATCCTCGACGACTATCGCGAAGGCATCTCGCTGGCCCTGCTCCGGGCCGGGATCACCGACGTCAACACCACCGACAAGGCCCAGATCGAGCAGGCCGGCGCCGATCTGTCCGAACTCGTGAAGACCATGAACATCAAGGTCAACATCGAGGCCTACAAGGACATCCCGGAGGGCGCCACCGACCTCGCCCACACCTGGAGTGGCGACATGTTGGCCGGAGTCTGGTACATGCCGGAGGGAACCGATGCCTCCGTGCTGGGCTGGTGGTACCCATCGGACGGGGTCGGTGTCGTCAACAACGACTGCATGACGATCACGGCGAACGCAAAGAACCCTGTGCTCGGCCATCTCTGGATCAACCACCTGCTCGACACCGCCAACGCCGAGGAGAACTTCGGCTGGAACGGTTACCTGCCGCCGATCAAGGGCCTCGACGCCGACTACCTGATCGCGAACGAGTACGCCCCCGAGAATCTCCGCAGTGCCGTGCTCACCAACGAGATCATCGACAAGGGTCTGCGGTTCGAGCCGCTGCCTGTCGATGCCGACCGCCTCTGGGAGGAAACCTGGTCGAAGTTCACGGCCGGCTGATCAGTGACCGCTGCCGTCGAAACAGCATCGCCATCACCCGCCCAGCCCGGCCGGCAACGTGCCGGGTTCTGGGCGGCGATGGCAGCGCCGGGCACCTTGTGGTTGGTCGCCTTGTTCGTCGTACCGTCGTACGCGATTCTCGCCGTCGCGTTTGGTGACATCGACCCCATCCTGCGCACCGCTGCCCCACACTGGAACCCGGTTTCGTGGGACTTCACGGCGATGCGCGGAGTACTCGATCGGGTGTTCTTCGGTGACCTACGGCATGTCTTCGTCCGGACCGGGCTGTTCGCGCTGGCGTCGCTCGCAGGCTGTTGCTTGATCGGTTATCCGGTCGCGTACTACGTCGCACGATCGGCGCGTCGCTCTCGCGGAGCGCTGCTGGCACTGCTGGTGTTGCCGTTCTGGATCAGCTACCTGATGCGCATGCTCGCCTGGGTGAACCTGCTGCAGACCGACGGGTACGTGAACCGTGTCCTGGGATGGACGCACCTCGGGTCGGGCTCTCGAAACTGGCTCGACGGAGACTGGCCGACGGTCGTGTTCGGCTTGATCTACGGGTACATACCGTTCTTCATCCTGCCGCTCTACGCTGCGCTCGAACGGCTCGACGGCCGGTTGATCGAGGCATCCCGCGATCTCGGCGCCTCGAAGATCTGGACGTTCATCCGGGTCACATTGCCATTGTCGATCCCCGGGCTGATGGCTGCCTCGGTGATCATCGTGTTGCCCATGTGCGGCGACTACTACACCAACACCTATCTCACCGGTGGCTCACCACGCACCGAGATGGTCGGCAACCAGATCGAGTTCTTCCTGCGGGGGTCGAGCCAACCCCAGACCGGCGCCGCGCTGGTCATCATCTTGATGATCTTCTTGATGGTGTTGATGGCCTACTACCTCGTCACGATCGCTCGCTCGCAACGTGAAGGAGCGCGGGCATGAAGCGCGGCAGGTTCGGCGCGCTGGCGATCATCACCTGGCTGTACGTACTGTGGTCGCTCGTGCCGGTCCTGATCGCCGTGCGCATCTCGTTCAACTCGGGCAAGAGCAGATCGGCGTTCCAGTCGATGTCGATGCGCTGGTACTGGGAGGACCCGTCGTCGGTGTGGAGGAGCGACGAGCTGCAGACCGCGCTGACGAACACGTTGAAGCTGGCCGGGCTGACGATGCTGATCGCGACGCCACTCGGCGTGGCGATGGCGATCGGGTTGCAGCGCTGGCGCGGCAAGATGTCGCGCGGCGCCAACAATCTGATGCTGCTGCCGCTGGTGACGCCCGAGATCGTCGTCGGTGTCTCGCTGTTTCTGGTGTTCACGCAGATCTACACCAGCGTGCCCCGCGGGTTCACCACCCAGCTGCTGGGCCATGTCACGTTCACGATCTCCTATGTGGTGATCATCGTGCGCGGGCGATTGCTGTCGATCGGCATCCACTTCGAGGAAGCAGCGCGCGATCTCGGAGCGACGCGGATACAGGCCATGCGACTCGTGCTGCTCCCTCAACTCGGGCCTGCGATCTTCGCCAGCTTGATGGTGGTGTTCGCCACGTCGGTCGACGACTTCGTCATCTCGTCGTTCCTCTCGACCGGGTCGTCCACCGAGACGGTGCCGATCAAGATCTACTCCACTGCCCGGGCGGCGGCGACGCCGAACGTGAACGCGCTCGCGACCGTGATGCTGTTGATCACGCTGGCGGCGGTGATGGTCGCCTGGCTCGCCATGCGCCTGCTCCGCAGGGGTGGGGTCGACAGCGATGCCAGCCTCACCAGCATGAGCATCTGACCCACACCGCGAGCGGGCGGTCGAGACTCCGTTCGGGTGATCGGAACTCGTCGACGAGATGTGCAGGTCGCTCGAACCGTATGGGGACGCAACCGGCACGCACCAGGTCCCGTTCCGTTCGTTTCGACTCACCGCCCAAGCCGGCTGAGGCCGCTGATGTCGGCGCCGCTCAGAGGGGCCGGCGTGCACGGATGTGGTGCGGGCAGTGCTCGCCGGATTCGAGCACGGGCACCATCGCCGTCCAGGTGGCGATCTGCTTGTTCATCGCCTCGACACCGATGAGGGACTCGAAGTGGGCACGTTCCGACCCAGTGAGCCGCTCGAGTTCTGCCCGGGCGACCTCTCGGTACCACTGGTTCCGGTTCACCAACTGGACATCCGCGAAGCCGGCGGCCTCGAGTGCAGCCCGGTACCGATGTGGCGACGCCATGCCGAAGTCGAGGGCCTCGGCGGCGATGTACGCGGCCATCTCGGGTGACGGCTCGTGATCGTGGGCGATCAGCCAGTCGCTGGCGACGAACCAACCTCCGGGGCGCAGGACGCGAAACACGTCGACGGCGAGCGTCTCCTTGTCGGAGATGTGGACGATCGAGTCCTTGCTGAACACGATGTCGACGCTGATGTCGTCGAACGGCAGCGGGCCCGGCGACACCAGTCGGATCTCGACGCGATCGGTGAGATCCTCACGTTCGACGCGGGCGCGTGCCCTGGCGCACACCGGCGCCTCGACGTCGAGGCCGATCACGCGGTCGGCCCCGTGGTCGCGTACGAGAGCTACCGTCGCACCACCCGAACCGCATCCGATGTCGACGACCGTCTTGCCGACCAGGGTGACGCCATCGATCGCGCGGGCGACCTCGTCGGCGCCGCCCGGGGACAAGAAGCCATCGCCCCACAACTCCTCGAGAAAGGTGATCTCGTGCTCGCCGTAGAGCACCTCGTCGGCCCCGTCGCTCATGTCGAGCACTACTGGGCGAGGTCCTTCAGGATCTGCTTGCTGGCGAGCCAGCCGGGACCACCGCTGACACAGCCACCCGGATGGGTGCCGGACCCGCACTGGTAGTAGCCGTCGATCGGGGTGCGGTACTGGTTCCAGCCCGGAGCCGGACGGAAGAAGTACATCTGCGGCGACAAGAACTCGCCGTGGAAGATGTTGCCCTCGGGCAGCCCGGCGACGGTCTCGATGTCGAGCGGAGTCACCACCTCACGTTGCAGCACGAGGTCGGAGAAACCGGGGAAGAACGACTCGAGCGTGTTCTGCACGTTGTCGGCCATGTTGTCGCGCTCGGTGGCCCAGTCGCTGCCCCTGAGGTGGTACGGCGTGTAGTGGATGAAGCACGACATCACGTGCTTGCCCGGGGGTGCCATGTCGGGATCGATCGTCGACTGGATCGCGCCGTCGATGTACGGCCTCGTCGAGTACCAGCCGTACTTCGCCTCGTCGAACGCCCGCTCGAGGTACTCCATCGAGGGTGCGACGTTGGTGAAGCCGCGGAACTGATCGCCACGACCGGGCAGTGAGGGGTAACTCGGCAAGCCGTCGAGCGCGAAGTTGACCTTCGAGGACGTGCCCTGGTAGCGATAGCGCCGGAGGCTGTCGACCAGATCGGTCGGCAGCTCACGCTGATCGACGAACCTGGTGAACGTACGACGTGGATCGGCCGCCGACACCACGACCTTCGCCTTGAGTTCGGTGCCGTCCGTGAGCGCCACGCCGACCGCACGACCGTTCGAAGTGATGACCTGATCGACCTCGGCGTTGAGCTTGATCTCGGCCCCGAGCGCTTGCGCGGCGCGGCCGAGCACCTGGGTGAAACCGCCGTTGCCGCCCTTGTGGAACGCCCACCCGCCGAATCCGCCGTCATGCTCGCCCATGCTGTGGAAGAGCAACACCAATCCGGACCCCTGCGACATCGGTCCGACCTTCGTCCCGATGATGCCCGAGGCCGACAACCACCCCTTCACGATGTCGCTCTCGAAATAGTCGTCGAGGAAGTCGGCAGCGCTGCCCGTCAGCAGTCGTACGAGGTCGTGCAACACCTTGGGATCGATGCCGCGCAGGTGCTTGGCGAGGTCGGCCATCTCGGCGAGACCCTCCGGCGAGGTGTCGAACAGGTTGGGCGGCACCTGGTCGAAGAGTGGTTTGACCGCGCGCACGACCATCTCGATGTCGTGGCTGTACTGGTCGTACGCGTCAGCGTCGTGAGCGGAATGTCGGGCGATCTCCTTGATGTTCTCGTTACGGTCCTGGCCCATCACCAGGCTGTCGCCGTTCTCCATCGGACAGAACGTCGACGGCATCAGCAACGGCATGAAGCCGTGCTTGACCAGATCGAGCTCGTGGATGATGTTCGGACGCAGCA
>JAHEDX010000051.1 GCA_024641005.1 Acidimicrobiaceae bacterium | reverse complement strand
TGGCAGCCCGTACGGGATTCGAACCCGTGCCGCCACCTTGAGAGGGTGGTGTCCTAGGCCACTAGACGAACGGGCCAAGCTGCGTTGCCCGACGCTACCGCCGAGCTATGTGAACCGGACGAGCCGGTGGTTGGGGTGCAAGGAATCGAACCTTGAATAAGAGAACCAGAAACTCTCGTGTTGCCAATTACACCACACCCCAATGGAGCGACGGTCGAGTGTATCGCCGGGGCGGATCAGCCCAACCCTGGTTCGTGCCGATGCTCAACCCGTGAGAGCATTGAGACGGTCGAAACCGACGAGTCGACCGAGCGCTACCCCTGCGGCTTCGACCGTGTGGCGACGGAACGACGTCCAACCGGTCACGACACTGGTCGGTGTCGACGAGGCGTGAGCCTGGAGTCCCACCTCACGAGCGGTCAGCTTGGACCGGTACGCGTGGTAGGGGTCGGTCACGACGACCACCTCGGTACCCGAACCGGAATCCTGCAGTAGCGTCGCGGCGGCCTCCAACGACTCGTACGTCGTGCTGCCCTGGTCTTCCATCAGCATCGCGTCCTCGGGCACCCCGCGGTCCCTCAGGTACCGCATCGACGCCTCGGCCTCGGTGAAACGGTCGCCTGACCGCTTGCCCCCGGTCACGACCACCGTCGACGCGACCCCTTCGTTCCACAGTGTCACGACGTGGTCGAGACGGGCGGCCAACTGCGGGGACGGGCGACCGTCGTACTGCGCTGCACCGAGCACCACGATCGCGTCGACCTCCGGTGAACCGTGCGACCGCCCTGCTGCGGCCACCTGGATCAGCGTGATGCCGTAGTAGGCGAACAGCACCAGGAACACACCGAGCAGCACACGATTCCACGATGGGCCGACGCGCCACCACGGCGTCTCTCCCCGAGCGACCAGTGAGGCCGCTGAACGGTCGACGACATCCTCGCCGAGTCGAGCGCCGACTTCCACCGCATCGTGTTCGGGCATCTCACCGACCACGATCTCGCCTCTCAGCCGCCGAGCGTCGCCAGCGCTTGACGGATACGCCGCAGCGACTCGTCACGACCCATCACCTCGAGCGCTTCGAACAAGGGCGGTCCGACGGCACGACCCGTCACCGCAACCCGAGTTCCGGCCTGGGCCTTGCCGAGCTTGATCTCGAACGTCTCCATCTCCGTCTCCATCACTGCCTTCAACGTGGCGTGATCCCAGTCGCAGGTTTCGTAGGCGTCAGCCAGATTGCGCAGCAACGGCACCGCGTACTCGGGAGCAAACGCCTTGTCCCACGACGCCTCGTCGATCTCGGGCTCGGCGATGAACAAGAAGTCGACCACGCCTGGGGCGTCGGCCAACGTGACCAGTCGCTGCTGGATGTGAGGGGCGATCGCTGCGAAGCGCGACCGGTCCCAGTCGACGGGCAACCACGGGTCGCACCCCTGGACCAATTCGTCGACCGACATCATGCGAATGTATTCGCCGTTGAAGGCACCCAACTTCTTGACGTCGAAGAACGCCGGCGACAGATTCACGTCCTCGAGGCGAAAGGCCGGTTCCATCATCGACCACGGCTGGATCTCGTCTTCGCCGGGTGACCACCCGAGGGTCATCAAGTAGTTGACCATGGCGTCGGCGAGGTAACCCTCGTCGCGGTACTGCTCGAGGGCCACCTTGTCCCGACGCTTCGACAGCTTCTTGCGCTGATCGTTCACCAGCACCGGTACATGCGCCCAGACCGGGGGTCGATGGCCGAGCGCTTGCCAGATCATCTGCTGTTTCGGTGTGTTCGGCAGGTGCTCTTCGGCACGTACCACATTCGTGATACCCATCGTCATGTCGTCGACAACATTGGCCAGCAAGAACACCGGCGTCCCGTTGCTACGCACCAGCACGAAATCTTCGATCGTGTCATTGTCGAACTCGACGTCGCCTCTGACCTGATCACGCACGACCGTCACCCCGTCTGGCACCCGGAACCGCAGCACCCTCCCGGCACCCGGGCCGAGCCCGAGATCGCGGGACCATCCGGCGTAACCGGTGACCCCTTCGGCCTTCGCCAAGGTCTGGATCTCGTCGGGGGTCATCTCGCAGTAGTACGCATCCCCCGCCTCGAACAAGCGCTGGGCGGCTGCGAGATGGGCATCGGCATATTCGCTCTGGAACAGCGGACCCTCGAAATGGGGGTCGTCCGCCGCAATACCGATCCAGGCCAATGAATCGATGATGCCCTGCGTCCACTCGGGCCGGTTGCGGGCCTCGTCGGTGTCCTCGATGCGCAGTACGAACGTACCGCCCGTGGAGCGGGCGAGCGCCCAGTTGAACAGCGCAGTGCGCGCCCCTCCGACGTGGAAGAAGCCGGTGGGCGACGGTGCGAATCGATAGCGGGGCGAGGTCGACATGACCGCGCCGACGTTACCGGTTGCGATGGCTCGGACGGCGTCGTCAGGCCTCCCGAACCGACGTCTGGGCGAGATTGCGCAGTTGGCGGAGCGCCACCGACAGATTCGTCACATCGAACGCCTCGGCCCGGCGGATCTCGGTGAGCAGGGCCGACGCCCGCTCGGCAGCCCGGTCGTTCACGGCGAACCAGGTGTCGACCGAACCGTCACCCACCTCGATCACATTGCTCGTGAGCTCGGCCAGTGCGATCAACAGGTCGTCGCGCAATGCTCCTCTCGCCTGCGTCTGCCAACGGTCCGCCCGGGGCAGGGCCCCCACCGCGTCCCACAGCCACAACAGTTCGAAACGATCGAACATGTCCCAATACGCGGTCGCCACCGCAAGAGGCTCGACACCGTCGCGCTGGGCGAGCTCGATCATGTCGAAGCTGGTATGGAGCAGTCGCCACACGGCCGAGCGTTCTGCCAACTCCTCCGGCACGCCCTGCTTGACTCGCTGTTTCACCGTCGCCGTCAACGCCCGGCGCATCGGCCCCTTGAGACAGCTCCCCAACTCGCGTGCGAGCTGATGCACCGGCTCACGGAATCTGGCGACCTCGGCATCGACATCGACCGGAGGCCGTCGATGCCGCAGGAACCACAACGAGCTGCGTTCGGCCGTGCGCCGACAGTCGAGGAACAGTCCGAGTCGATCTTCGAGCGTGATGCCCTCGAGCTCGCCGATCTCGTCCCACCACTCGGGGAACCCGAGCACTTCGCGGGCCACCAGCCACGCCCGGCTGACATCAGCGACCGAGGCGCCAGTGTCCTCGGTCATGCGGTGGTCATACGAGATGCCGGCGAGGTTCACCATCTGATTCACGAGCTGGGTCGTGACGATCTCGCGTCGCAGCCGGTGCCGACCGATGTAGTCGTGGTACTTCTCGCGCAGCGGTGTGGGGAAATACCTCACCAGATCTTGCTGCAGCACCGGGATGTCGGGGAGGTCGGTGGTGAGGATTTCGCTGACATTGGCGTTCTTCGTGTACGCGATCATCACCGCGAACTCGGGCGTGCGCAGGCCAGAGCCCGAGGATTGACGCTCGGCGATCTGCTTGTCGGTGGGCAGAAATTCCAGCTCGCGATCGAGCCACCCCTCACGCTCGAGCAGGTCGAGGTACCTGGCGTGCACGTTGATCATCGGCAGGCCCTGCGTACGGGCGATCAGCAGTGCCAACGTTTGCGCACGGTTGTTGTCGAGCACCAGCTCGCCGACCTCGTCGGTCATCACCTCGAGCAGCTGGTTGCGTTGCTTGATGGTCATCTCGCCGTCGGCCACCACTGCGCCCAACAGGATCTTGATGTTGACCTCGTGATCGCTGCAGTCGACGCCCGCCGAGTTGTCGATCGCGTCGGTGTAGATGAGCCCTCCGGCGAGGGCGTACTCGACCCGCCCCAACTGGGTGACACCGAGATTGCCGCCCTCGGCAACGATGCGGCAGCGAAGCTCGGCAGCGTCGACACGCACCGAGTCGTTGGCCCGGTCGCCCACTTGGGCGTCGGTCTCGGTGGACGCCTTGATGTAGGTGCCGACCCCACCATTCCACAGCATGTCGACGGGTGCGCACAGCGCGGCCCGTATCAGCTCGGCCGGGGTGAGACGCTCGTCGGTGATGTCCAAGGCGGCTCGTACCTGAGGCGTGATCTCTATCGACTTCGCCGAGCGGGGGAACACGCCTCCGCCCTCGGAGATCAACGACGGGTCGTACTCGGCCCAGGAAGATCTCGGCGTCTCGAACAGTCGCAGCCGTTCATCGAACGAACGCGACGGGTCGGGATCGGGGTCGAGGAAGATATGGCGGTGGTCGAACGCGGCCACCAACTTGAGGTGTTTCGAGCGCAACATGCCGTTGCCGAACACGTCACCCGACATGTCACCGATTCCGACGGCGGTCAACTCGTCGAGGTCGGCGTTCTTGCCCAACACCGTGGCATGACGCCGCACGCTCTCCCACGCTCCGCGAGCGGTGATGCCCATCGCCTTGTGGTCGTAGCCGGCACTGCCGCCCGAGGCGAACGCGTCTCCCAACCAGAATCCGTACTCCGCGGCCACGTCGTTGGCCGTGTCGCTGAATGTCGCAGTGCCCTTGTCGGCGGCGACCACGAGATATGGATCGTCGCCGTCGTAGCGGACAGTGCGGTCGGGATGGACGATCTCTCCCTCGACGACATTGTCGGTCAAGTCGAGCAACCCGCGAACAAACATGCGGTAGCACTCGACGACCTCGTCGCGGTTCTCGGCCGGCGTCGCCTTGGGCCGCTTGACGACGAATCCGCCCTTGGCACCGACGGGCACGATGACCGCGTTCTTCACCATCTGAGCCTTCACCAGGCCCAGCACCTCGGTGCGGTAGTCCTCGGGCCGATCGCTCCAACGCAGACCACCGCGGGCGATCGCGCCGCCACGCAGATGCACACCTTCGACCCGCGACGAGCACACGAAGATCTCGTGCGCCGGACGTGGGTCGGGTAGGTCGGGAACCATCGCCGGATCGAACTTGAACGCCATCGTCGGCGTGCCCTGATATGCCGAGGTACGCACGGTGGCCTCGACCAGCGCGAGAAACGTTCGCCCGATGCGGTCGTCGTCGAGCGAAGGCACATCGTCGAGCTCGGCTCGGATCGCCGACTTGGTCGCATCGGCCAACACCGCGCGCTCGACCTCGTCGGTGTCGGGATTGAAACGCGCCTCGAACAGGTCGACGATGAGGCGAGCGAGTCGCGGCAGGCGGGCCAGCGAGTCCTCGACATAACGCTGGCTGAAGGTGAAACCGGTTTGGTGGGCGTACTTCGCGTAGCAGCGCAGCACGTTGGCCTGCGACGCGGTCAACCCAGCCAGCAAGATCAGCCGGTTGAATCCGTCGGGCTCGATCGTTCCGGCGATGAGCCCCTCCAGAGCGCTGCGAACCTCGGTGTGTCGGAGATCACCGATCTGCACCCCATCGGGCACGCGCACGCCGATGTCGTACAGGAAGCAATCCGTTCCGTCGAGCACGAACCGGTAGGGATGCTCGTCGAGCGCCCGCAGGCCCAGATGACCCAACAACGGCAGTAGATCAGCCAGGGCGACCGGTTCACCTTGTCGGTAGACGCGCATCCGCCACACGCCGTCAACGGCATCGATGGTTCGGGTCAGGGCGGTCAACGTGTTTCGCTCGTCACCGACGAGCATCTGGAGCCGGGCGAAGTCACCGACCGCGGTTTGTGGGTCGACGCTGGTGCGGTACCCGTCGGGTGCCGACGAACCGATCTGCTGTACGAGCGAGGCGCCCTTCGACTCGCCGAACTCGTGCGCGGCCGCCTCTCGAACGCGGTCGATCCAGGCGGTGGTGAACGTGTCGACGACGTCGGAGAGGTCGTCGAGATCGGGCAATGTCTCGCCACGATCGATCGAGAACGTGATGCGGGCGAGATTGCCTGATCCGATCAGTGATTCGAGATCACGAGTCGGAGAGTCATAGGCCTCGCCGACGATCGCTGCAACCCGCTCGGACAGCTGTGCATTGAAGCGACTCTTGGGCAGGAACACGAGGATCGTCGACGATCGGCCCACGGGTTCGGGAACGTCGAACACCCGGACGATCTGACGCTCTTGCAGGCTGACGACGTCGATGACCAGATGGGCGAGCCGGTCGGCGTTGAGTTCGAAGACCAGATCGCGAGGAAGTGTCTCGAGCACATTGCGCATCGAACGACCGGTGTGTGTCTCGGCCCCGGCGCTGGCGAGCCCCAACACGGATCGGGCGCGGTCACCGACCGATGGGATCGCCAGCACGCTCTGGCGATACGCAGTGGAGGCCAGCAACCCGACGAACCGTTCGGCGGTCGGATTGCCATCGGCGTCAGCGACGAGCACCGTCACCACGGTGAGGCGGCTCGAGCGGTGGATCGTCGACGATCTGCTCGATCGGGCGACCGAGACAGATGGACCCGAGAGGTCGATGTCGGGATCGATCTCGCAGTCGCCCGTCAGCACCCCGAGCTGGGAATCCGGGCGACATGACGGACCATCGACGCCGAGGTCGTAGACGGCAGCACCCAGGAACACGAAGTGCCCCTGCGCAAGCCAATCGAGCAGCGGGTCGAGCTGGGAATGGGACAGCATCCGTTCGCGCATCGGCGCGAAGTCGGCGACGACCCGATGGACCGAGCCGATCGCCTCCGCGAGGTCGGCTTGCAGGAGCTCGGCCCGATCGGCGTCACAACGGTCGACCTCGACCTGGGTCCAGGCCTCGATCCGCTCGCCATAGGTCTCTGGTCCGACATCGAGATCCACGAGCTGTCCAGCGGGGTCGCGGCGCACCCGAAGCATCGGGTGGACCAACAGATGGGTCGCGATGCCGTGATGTTCGAGGACGATTCGCGTCGTGTCGACGAGGAACGGTGCGTCATCGGTGATGAGCAGCACGACCGAGCGATCCGAATGCCAGCCGTCGCGATCGCGATCGGGAGACAGCACCTCGATCACGGTCTCGCCGGGCTGGCGACACCGCCCGAGCGCCAGGTGTGTGAGCGCGACCGCGTACAGATCCTCCTCGCGCCGGTCGTCGACGTCGAACTCGGGGAGCTCGCCGTAGTACGCCGGCAGGAACGCCGCGAGCACTCGGTCGTCGGGTCGGCGATCGATGGCGAGTTGGCTGACTCGACGGATCACCGTCGACTGCTCAGCGCCTTGTGGCTCGTGCTCGCCCATGTGGCCTCCTCGGCCTGATACGGCTGCATCGTTGTGGTCACTCCGTTGTGACCACGAGTGGCCGCGCAGCCAATTGTGGATCATTCGGCCAAGCCGACGGATCATGAGGTCGATACTAGAGACTCTGCGACACGCGAAGCGGCGCGCGCAAGGCGGACATCCGACCGGACCGGTCTGAGGGGGTGGCACGGTCCGCATCGTCTGATCCGGTGATCCCGCTCTGGCCCGCCCGATACCGAGTTCTCGTCGCGGTGATTCGCCTCCCGGCGGCGACAAGCCGGCCCTGACCAGACCCGAAGCTCCCACCTCCGATCACGAAGGCTCGCTCAGATCACCGGATCCGCGCCTTCGGGGACGGCGTTCGGGCCCTCGTCACAACTCGCAGGTAACGTTCGTCACCGTGACGACTCGATTGCATGAACCCCACACCGGACACCGCTCGGTCTCGGGCGGCCTCGCTCGCGCTTCGGTGTTCGGGGTGAGTGACGGGCTCGTGTCGAACGTGTCTCTGCTGCTCGGGTTCGCCGGTTCCGGGGTCGACAACTCGGTCGTGCGTCTCGCGGGCTTGGCCGGCGCCGTCGCCGGCGCTATCTCGATGGCGGCGGGTGAATGGGTTTCGGTCACTTCACAGAACGACTTGATCCATCGAGAACTCGACATCGAACGTCGCGAGCTCGAGCACAACACGGCGCACGAAACCGAGGAGCTCGCGGCCATCTACGAGAGCCACGGCATGGGTGCCGAACGTGCTGCCGCGGCTGCCGAGGAGGTCATGCGCCAGCCCGAAGCAGCACTCGCCGTGCATGCTCGCGAGGAGCTCGGTGTCGATCCGAACGACCTCCCGTCCGCTTTGTGGGCCGCAGGGCTGTCGCTGGCCTGTTTCCTCTTCGGGGCCTTCCTGCCGCTGGTGCCCTGGTACATCGGCGGAGGCAAGACGGCGGCATTTTCCTCGCTGGCGATCGGCGTGGTGGCTGCAGGAGTCGTCGGAGGTCTCGTCGCCCGGTTTGCGGAACGATCCATCATGTCCGGTGTCGCCCGCCAGGTCGCGATCGTGCTCGTCGCGTGCGGCGTGACCTACCTGATCGGCGAACTGGTCGGCGTCAACATCGGCTGATCGAGCGCCGAGCCTCCTCGGCGCGCACCTCCGCGGCCTGGATCGAGTCGGCCCAGCAGGTGAGGTGCCCCATCTTTCGGCCTGATCTCGCGGCCGCCTTGCCGTACAGATGCAGAGCCGTGTGTGGGTCGTCGAAGGCGCGTGCCCACTCGGGTTCGCCGGCGTCCCAGAGATCACCCAGCAGATTGACCATCGCTGCGGCGGGGCGCGTCATCGAGGTGTCCCCGAGCCCGAGCCCGCAGATCGCACGAATCTGCTGTTCGAACTGACTGATCTGAGCAACGTCGAGCGTCCAATGTCCGCTGTTGTGCGGGCGTGGGGCCAACTCGTTGACGAGGAGATCGCCATCGACGACGAAGAACTCGATCGCCAGCACGCCCACGTACGACAAGGCATCGGTGATCGTCATCGCCAGACCTACAGCTCGATCAGCGAGCCGTTTGGGGACGTTGGCCGGCACCAACGACAAGTCGAGGATGCCGTCGACGTGACGATTCTCGGCAACCGGATATGCGGCGAATCCCCCCTGGCTCGTGCGGGCGACCACGACGCTCAACTCGGTCTGCAGGGCGAGCGCTTGTTCGAGGACGCACGGGACCGACCCCAACATTCGCCAGGCGGCGCGCATCTCCGAGGCTTCCGCTACGAGGCGCTGGCCCTTGCCGTCGTACCCCAACCGAGCCGTCTTCAGGATGGCGGGATACTCGATGTCGGGGTCGGCATCGGCTCGGTCGACCAACGCGTACGGCCCGATGGGCAACCCGTTGTCGGCCAGGAAACGTTTCTCGTTGATGCGGTCCTGTGCGATCGACACGGCTTGGGGAGATGGGGCGACCAACGTACGTCGGGCCAGCGATTCCAATGCCTCGGCGGGCGGATTCTCGAACTCGGTGGTGACGACGTCGCAATCGTCACCCAATCGACGGAGGGCATCGGCGTCGTCGTAGGCCGCGACGAGATGAACGTCGGCGATCAGGCCGGCCGGAGCCAACGGATCCGGCTCGAGGACCATCGTGCGGTAGCCCATCGTGCGCGCTGCCATCAAGGCATAGCGGCCCAGTTGACCGCCGCCGAGCATTCCGATCGTCGCCGGGGGGTTGATGACCGCGTCCATCGAGGCGCTCACTCGGGCGGGAGCTTCGATGCCGCTGCTGCGCAACGACGTTCGTCCCGATACCGCTGGAGCGCATCGGAGAGTCGCGGATCCTGGGCGGCCAGCATCGCTACTGCGAACAGGGCGGCATTGGTGGCTCCGGCCTCACCGATCGCGAACGTCGCTGTGGGCACGCCGGCGGGCATCTGCACGATCGAGAGCAATGAATCCTGGCCGGACAGATGCCGCGAGGCGACGGGGACGCCCAGCACGGGCACCAACGTCTTGGCCGACAACATGCCAGGGAGATGTGCGGCACCGCCGGCACCGGCGATGATCGCTCGCAGACCGCGGCCTGCGGCCTGTTCGGCATAAGCGAACATCTCGTCGGGCATCCGGTGGGCAGACACGACCAGCGCCTCGTGAGCGACGCCGAAGTGTTCGAGCACCTCGACGGCCTTCGCCATGGTCGGCCAGTCGCTGGAGGAGCCCATCAGCACGCCAACGACCGGGTCGGGACCGGCGGTGGCGCTCACAGGTTGCTCGATCGCTGACGGTCGGGAGCGACCTTCACGATGACCCGCTCGCTCTGGATCGGGTTGCGATAGTCGGTTCCGAGATAGCGCTGTGACAGTGCGTCGATGTGGGCACGAGCTTCGTCTCCCCGGATCGTCTGGACGACGTGGCCCCGAACCTCGGCGTACGCATAGGCGTTCTCGGAGTCCCAGACCGAGAACGTGACCTGCGGATTGGCCTCGAGAGCCTTGAACTTGGCCCGGTGCACCTCGGTGTTGAAGATCATGTGCTCGTCGTCCGCATCGACCCACATCACATGGCTCGCGATCTGGCCGTTGGGCAACATGACGCACACCGTCCCGAAGTTCTTCCCCGTCGATGCGAGCTTCTTGATTGCGGGATCGAGCATGCTTTCGAGACTACGTGCTAGGACATGGCCATGCAGCAGATCAACGTGCTCGGAACCGAACTGATGCCCTGCTCGCATGACCCCGTCACGGGCTACTACCGGACCGGCTGCTGCGAGAACCGCGGCGACGACCCGGGGCTGCATGTGGTCTGCTGTCTCGTCACCGACGATTTCCTCGCCTTCTCGAGTGAGGTCGGCAACGATCTGTCGACTCCGATGCCGCAGTACGGCTTCGCGGGGCTCCGGCACGGCGATCGCTGGTGTCTGTGCGCCGCACGCTGGGCGGAGGCGTTGGATGCGGGCCGCGCATGCCCCGTCGTGCTGGAGAGCACGCATGTCTCGGCGCTCGAGTTCGTCGATCTGGCCGATCTGGAGGCTCACGCCGTCACGACGTGAGTGGCAACACGCCCTACGCAGCGAGTGCTGCCAGCAGGTTCGTAGGCGTGTCCTTCGGGCTGATCTTGGGCCAGGCCTGCTCGACCTTGCCCTGCTCGTCGATCAGGAATGCCGAACGCTGAACACCCATGTAGACCTTGCCGTAGTTCTTCTTCTCGACCCACACGCCGTACCTCTCGGCGATCGCATGGTCGAGGTCGCTGACGAGCGTGAAACCGAGCCCGTACTTGTCGTCGAACTTCTTCAGCTTGGCCGGCTGGTCGGGGCTGACCCCGATGATCACCGTGTCTGCGATGTCGCCCGCGATGTCGCGCAGACCGCACGCCTGCGTCGTGCAGCCTGGCGTATCGGCACGGGGATAGAAGTACACGAGCACCTTGCGGCCTTTGAGGGCCGAGAGACGCACCTGCTGACCGTTCTGGTCGAGCAGCGTGAACGCAGGCGCCGCCCGTCCCGGCAGTGGATTCGACATGCGAGCAACCTAGTGCAGGGCGGCGCCGCATTCCGGGTCGGTGGGCTCGCCGGTCAGGCGAACAGCGTCGCTCCGTGGTCGACCGCCGACATCACGGTGTCGGGGTCGTCGGCCGGGAGCCAGAAGATGAGTCGGTCGACGCCTGCCTCACGGTATCGGTCGACGATATCGGCCCGCATCGGGCACCCGTAGATGCCGATCTCGACCGATGCGGGGTCGCGTCCGGCCTCTTCGCACATCTGTCGAAGCAGTGGCAACCGCTCGAGCGGATCGGTCCGGCCGTGAATCGGCATCCAACCGTCGCAGTACTCGACGACATGTCGGAAGGTGATGGGCCCTCCCCCGCCGCCCATGATCACGGATGGATGCGGTTTCTGCACCGGCTTGGGGTCGGAGGCGCTCGGTGAGAACTGCACATACTGCCCGTCGAACGACGCTGCCTCCTCGGTCCACAACGCCTTGGTCGCGAGAATCCGTTCACGCGCCGTGCTGCGCCGCTTCGCCGGGTCGATTCCGTGATGCTCCATCTCGTCCTCGTTCCAGCCGACACCGACGCCGAACAAGAACCGCCCACCCGACAGCAGATCGATCGAGGCGACCTGCTTGGCGACATTGATCGGGTGGTGCTGGTTCACGAGGCAGATGCCGGTGCCGATCCTGATCGTCGTGGTGCTCGACGCTGCGGCTGTGAGCGCCACGAACGGATCCATGGTGCGCCAGTACATCTCGGGCAGATCGCCTCCGCCCGGGTACGGCGTGCGGCGGCTCAGCGGGATGTGGGTGTGCTCCGCGACCCAGAACGACTCGTATCCACGCGATTCGAGCGCGGCAGCCAGCACGTCGGGTCGGATCGTGCGGTCTGTCGGAAAGATGAGGGCGCCTATCTGCATGCGCGTGACCGTAGGGAACCCGACTGCTCGGCGTCGACTCGGGTCGTGACAGCGAGTCGACGGGGAAGGTGATCAGGCGCCGGTCAGCGATCGCCAATCGGCCGGGTAGGCGGCTGCCACCTGCTCGGGCGTCAACCGCAGCGTTTCCTCGGGAACGAGGTCGGCGATCGCCCGGCCTTCGGCGTAATGATGATTCACGTTGCCGACGCCCTCGAACAGCTGCTCGCGTCGAGCAACCAGGTCAGCAGGCGGGTTCTCGTCGAAGAAGCCCCACATGGTGAACGCCGCTGTGACGTCGTGCACCACCGGCGCCCTGCTGAACATCGAGGCTCGACGCAGCGCGATGCCGAGGCATCCCCGGATGGCGTCGTCGAGTCGCTCGCGGTCGTGCAGCTGCACCTTGGATGCAAGCCGCGTCGCGATCGTGAGCGCAAAACCTTGGTCCGGCCCCTGAGAACCGATTCGGGGCCCGACCGGTTGGAGGCCCTCGACCACACCGGGGCGGTCTGGATCCCACCGTGACGGGACGACCGCCGGCGAGGAGTAATAGCGCGTTTCACGCGCTCCGGCAGGTGCGGACTTCGGTGCGGCCATAGCAATATCATCGTAACGCCCCGAGGAAGTCGGGAACGTGCGTTCACGGCGCAGACCGGACGTCGAACTCCTCAGCTGGAGGCGTGGAGGAGGCCGTAGACGAGGCTCTCCTCGAGCGCCCGCCACGACGCTTCGATGATGTTCGGGCTGACTCCGATCGTGGTCCAGTCCCGTTCACCGTCGGTCGCTGACAGCAGCACGCGCGTCACGGCACCAGTGGCGTCACCACCGTCGAGGATCCGGACCTTGTAATCGGTCAGGTGGATGTTGGCGAGGTGGGGATAGGCCTTCTGAACGGCGCGTCGCAGGGCGGTGTCGATCGCATTGACGGGGCCATTGCCCTCGGCGGTGAAGACGTAGCGCTCATCGCCGACCCACACCTTGACAGTCGCCTCCGTGTTGAACTCGCCGGCCGCGGTCTCGTCGGTGATGACCCGCATCGACTCGACGGTGAAGAACTCGTGCTGCCATCCAACGGCACGGCGCATGAGCAGTTCGAGTGACGCATCGGCGGCCTCGAAGTGGTAGCCCTCGTGTTCGAGTCGCTTGAGTTCGTCGATCACGTGCATGATCGCCGGCCCGTCGAGGTCGAGCCCGAGATCGTCGGCCTTCATCTGGATGGTCGCCTTGCCCGCCATCTCCGACACCACGAAGCGAGTGCCGTTTCCGACCAGTTCGGGGCTCACGTGTTCGTATGCATCCTTGGCCCGTACGATCGCGCTCACGTGCAAACCGGCCTTGTGTGCGAATGCCGACGACCCGACGTAGGGGGCCTGCGGGTTGACTGCACGGTTGAGCGTCTCGGCGACACGGTGAGACACCACGGTCAGCCGTTCCATGTGACCCTCCGGCAGACACAGATAGTCCTGCTTGAGCTGCAGGTTCGGAATGATCGACGTGAGGTTGGCGTTGCCGGTCCGCTCCCCGAGTCCGTTCAACGTGCCTTGCACGTGACGTGCGCCTCCTCGAACGGCAGCCATCGAGTTGGCAACCGCGCAACCGGTGTCGTCGTGACAGTGGATGCCGATGATGACGTCATTGCCGACATGGGCAGCGACCTGGCCCACGATCTCCTCGATCTCGTGCGGTAGCGAGCCCCCATTGGTGTCACACAACACGACATGGGAGGCACCTCTCAGCACTGCCGCCTCGAGCGCCCGGAACGAGAACTCGGGATTCTCCTTGTAGCCATCGAAGAAGTGCTCCATGTCGACCAGCACCTGGCGCCCGTGCCCGTGGAGGAACTCGACCGAGTCAGCGATCATCGCTGCACCTTCGTCGAGCGTGGTCTTGAGCGCCTCGGTCACGTGGTAATCGGAACTCTTGGCCACGATGCAGACAGCAGAAGTGTTGGCGTCGAGCAGGTGCTGCAACGTCTGGTCGTCGTCGACCTTGCCGCGCGGGCGCCGGGTCGATCCGAAGGCCACGAAGGTCGACGTGTTCAACACCAGTTCGGTCGAAGCGCGGGCGAAGAACTCGATGTCTTTCGGGTTGGCTCCTGGCCATCCGCCCTCGATGTAGCGCACACCGAGGTAATCGAGTTGTTCGGCAATTCGCAGCTTGTCCTCGACCGTTGCAGTCACTCCTTCGACCTGGAGGCCGTCACGCAACGTCGTGTCGAAGATCTCTACCGCGATTTTCTGTGCCGTCATGATGATGTCTTTCGGTGCTGAAGTTGCCGGAGCAACAAAAAAGCCGCCCGGCGGGCGGCAGAACGAGCACGTGTGTCACACGTGCTCTACGGAATGGCAATGATGGCGAGTTCGTTGCGCATCGCCGACCATTCAACCTCGTGATCGGGCGATCGTCAATCCGCAACGCACTGTCGACCGCGATCGACGAGCGTGGTTCGAGCCGAATCGAGCCCATCGCTGGGGACAAAGCTGTGCACGAATCTGTGAAATAGGAGTGGATGACCGAAGAATTCTGGGGATTCCGAAGAAGTTCGGTGGATAACCCTGGGGATTCAAAAATAGTTCTTGACCTGGTGTTTCGTGAGCGCGAAGGTATGTCCCGTACCGGAGAGCGCACGCAAACCGGGGCCGAGAGACCGAGTCTGTCGAGTAGATCCTTCGGGGTCGACGAGACGGAGAACGGACCCGGCCCACGAGGCGGAAGCGGTTCCGGTCGGAGCGAGAAGCCACACTGCTTCGAAGCACCGAGTCGCCGGGCAACCGGCGGCCACGGGCGGAGAGGCGACCGGGCAGAACCGAGCGAGCACCCCAACTGCGAACTCGGGCAATGTCCGGCGGCGTCCAACGATGGCACGGGTAACCGGGTCAGCGTGAACGGCGTCGAGGGGCCAACGGGGCCGGGCAACCGGCAGACCGGGGTTCCGTCTCCGGGAGTCGAGATCGGGCAACCGATCGAGACGAACGGGCGGCACCGTCATCGGGAGACCGATGTGGCGCCGAGAGGAAACGGGCGCTGGGCAACCAGCGAACCGGGCCTCGACTCCGGTGACGGAGGCTGGGAAACCAGCCGACGTGGTCGGGGCGGCAACCGTCGCCGGGAAACCGGTGTCGGCGGTCGAACGGCAGCAGGTCCGGGCAACCGGTCGACTGGCCGAAAAAGGGCATCGCCCGCCGAAACCCCTTGGGGTTCACGACGGGCGATGTGAATGGTCGAGACGCAGGCTAACGCCCGAAGATCGGCCAGTGGTGGACCGCTCCACCTTTCGGGTGGCCCCGGGTGGGTGCGCCGGCGCAAGCTGGCAGCACCGCCCGGGGTTGCTCAGCTTTTCGGGCCGATTCACCCGTTTCGGGGACGATTGCTACCGTACGACACGATGAACGAGCCACGCCGCGACCTCTCCCCCGGAATGCACGAACAACTCGAGCTCGGGTATGTGTTCGGCGGCCTCGCAACCTTCGGCCAGCGCCCATTTCTGACCGATCCCGAGCAACTCGACGCCTGGCGACCGGACGTCGCGATCGTCGGCGCACCCTTCGACATCGGCACCACCAACCGGCCTGGCGCCCGCTTCGGGCCGCGGGCGATCCGGTCACAATCGTTCGAGCCCGGCACCTACCACATCGATCTCGACATCGAGATCTTCGAGCATCTCGAAGTGGTCGACTACGGCGACGCCTACTGCCCGCACGGCCTCACAGAGCAGAGCCACGCCAATATCCGCGAGCGCGTCCACGAGATCGCCTCTCGCGGGATCGTCCCGATCATCCTGGGTGGCGACCACTCGATCACCTGGCCTGCGGCAACCGCCGTCGCCGACGTGCACGGACACGGCAACGTCGGGGTCGTCCATTTCGACGCCCACGCCGACGCAGCCGACAGCATCGATGGCAACCTCGCCAGCCACGGCACACCGATACGCCGTCTGATCGAGTCGGGTGCGGTTCCGGGCGACCGCTTCGTACAGGTCGGCTTGCGCGGCTATTGGCCTCCTGCAGAGGTGTTCGCATGGATGCGCGAACAGGGCATGGTGTGGCACACCATGCAAGAAATCTGGGAACGCGGCTTCAAGGCGGTCATGGCCGACGCGGTGTCCGAGGCACTGTCGAAGGCTGACAAGCTCTACATCTCACTCGACGTCGACAGCCTCGACCCATCGTTTGCGCCGGGCACAGGCACACCCGAACCAGGCGGCATGACCACGGTCGATCTGTTGCGAATGGTCCGTCAGCTCGCGCTCGAACACGACGTCGTCGGCATGGATGTGGTCGAAGTGGCTCCCGCCTATGACGTGAGCGAGCTCACCGTCAACGTCGCCCACCGCATGGTGTTCGAGGCTCTCGGCGGCATGGCCGAACGGCGCCGGCGACACCGATGAACCAACCGTCGGCGCGCCGCACCGACGACACCAGCAGCGGAGCACATCCAGCGATGTCTGGCACACTGGCGGCGTGACGAGACCGTTCTTCATCGATACCGACACCGCGTCGGATGACGCCGTCGCACTCGTGCTGGCCCTCACACATCCCGACGTCGAGGTGATCGGTATCGGCGTCGTGGCGGGGAACGTCCCACTCGACATGGCGGTGCAGAATGCGCTCTACACCCGTGAGCTCTGCGGTCGACTGGACGTACCCGTGCACGCCGGCGAGGCTGCGCCGCTGCAGCTCCCGTTGACTACGGCCCAGAACGTGCACGGCGGCGACGGGATGGGCGATCTCGGTCTGCCACTTTCGGGTCGCACCCCGGACACCATCGATGCCGTCGAGGCACTGCTGGTCGCGTCGCACGATCATGCGGGCGAGCTCACCCTGGTCACCCTCGGACCGCTCACGAACATCGCGCGAGCAATCGAGCGGGACCCGTCGTTCCCCGATCGCGTCGCCCGAACGGTGGTCATGGGCGCGGTCGCCGACCACATCGGCAACGTCACCCCGGTCGCCGAGTTCAACATGTGGGCCGATCCGCACGCGGTCGAGGCGGTGCTCGACTCGGGCCTCGCGCTCGAGTTCGTCGGGTGGGACATCTCACGCTTCTACGCCGTCGTCGAGCCGGAACAGGCTGCCGCGTTGCGAAACATCGGAACGCCCCTCGCCGAGTTCTGCATCGACATCCAACGAGTCGTCGCCCAGTTCTGCGCCACAACGACCAAGCTCGCCGGGTTCGACCTCCCCGACCCGATCGCGATGTCGATCGCGATCGACCCGTCGATCGCGATCGAAACCCGGCGGCTCCACCTCGAGGTCGAAACCGAGAGCGAGCTCACCAGAGGCATGGTCGTCATGGACGTCCTCGAGTACTCGGATCGACCACCGAACGCGGTCGTGGTCACCCGGGCCGATCGTTCCGGGTTCATCGAGATGTTGCGGGCGGCCATAAGCGCCTGACAACCGTCAGACGGCGAGTTCGCACCAGTCTTTGTACTGATCGACCTGGCCACGGACCACACGCCCGTACAGATCGGCGATCGCCAGCGTCTTGGGACCCGGGCAGGGAATCGCCCGGTCGTCGACCGAGTTGACCGAACTCACCTCGGCCGCGGTACCGACCAGGAACATCTCGTCGGCGATGTACACGTCCGAGCGTGCGAGGTTGTCGCACACGACGTCGATGCCGAGGTCACGACACAGCGTCATCACCGTGTTCTGGGTGATGCCTTCGAGTGCTCCCGCCGACACGGGGGGCGTGATCAGCCGGTCGTGGCGTGAGACGAAGATGTTCTCGCCCGAGCATTCTGCGACCAGCCCGTTGGGGGCCAACATGAGCGCCTCGTCGTAGCCGGCCTTCAATGCCTCCACCTTGGCGAGCGACGAGTTGACATAGTTGCCGGTCGTCTTCGACGCAGGCGGCATCGTGTTGTGGTCGTGCCGGGTCCACGACGAGGTCTTGAGTCGCACACCCTTGGTCACGGCGTCGTCGCCGAGGTATGCACCCCAGGGCCAGCAGGCGATCGACACGTCGACCGAACACGGCATCGTGTTGAGCCCCATTTCGCCGTACCCGAAGTACGCGATCGGACGGACGTAGCACGAGTCGAGGCCCGTCGATGCGACCGTGGCCTTGGTCGCCTCGACCAACTCCTCGACGGAGTAGGGGATCTCCATGCCGACGATCTTCGCCGAGTTGTGCAGGCGCTCGATGTGCTCGGTCAGACGGAAGATGCCGGGGCCCTGCGACGTCTCATAGGCGCGGATGCCCTCGAAGACGCCCGTGCCGTAGTGCAGCGTGTGGGTGAGCACATGGATCTTGGCATCTTCCCAGGCGACGAGTTCACCGTTCATCCAGATCTTGGGGGTGGGCGTCAGTGGCATCGGATCATCCTCTCACTCGGGCGGCGATCGTGTCACCCACGGAGGTGGTACCACCGGCACCAGGGTCGTCACACGCCGCTCTGATGCGGTCTGCGGCCGCCGTCTCGCCGAGAAAGTCGAGCATCAACGCGGCGGAGAGAATCGCTGCGGTCGGGTTCGCCTTGTTCTGGCCGGCGATGTCAGGCGCCGAACCGTGAACCGGCTCGAACATCGAGGGACCGGTGCGGGCCGGGTTGAGGTTCGCCGACGACGCCAACCCGATGCCGCCCGACACAGCGCCGCCGAGATCGGTGAGGATGTCGCCGAACAGGTTGTCGGTCACCACGACGTCGTAGCGGTGTGGATCCTGGACGAAGTAGATGCACGCTGCGTCGACGTGGTTGTAGGCGGTGGCGACATCGGGATACTCGGCGGCGACCTCGTCGAACGTCCGCTCCCACAGATTTCCCGCGAACGTGAGCACATTCGTCTTGTGCACCAAGGTGACATGTTTGCGGTCACGTTGTCGGGCCAAGTCGAACGCGTATCGCACGCAGCGCTCGACACCCATCCGGGTATTCACCGACCCTTGTGTCGCAACCTCGTTCGCGGTGCCCTTGCGAAGCACACCACCTTCACCCACATACGGTCCCTCGGTGTTCTCGCGGATCACGACGAAGTCGTGGGGAATCGAATGCCCCGGCGCGGTCCCTTGGAACGGCCGCTGGTTCACATACAGATCGAGTTCGAAGCGCATCTTCAGCAGCAGACCCCGCTCGATCACGCCGGGTGGGACATCCGGGGTACCCACGGCTCCCAGCAGGATCGCGTCGAACCCGCGAAGTTCGCTCAGCACTTCATCGCTGAGAATCTCGCCGTCGCGCAGGTAACGGGCGCCGCCGAGATCGAAGTCGGTGCTGTCGAGTTCGATGCCGGCAGCCTCCATCACCTTGAGGGCTTGGGCCGTGACCTCCGGGCCGATGCCGTCGCCACCGATGACTGCGATCTTGTGTGCCATAGGCACTCGAATCTAGAGGTTCGACGCGGTACGGTCCCAGGCGATGAACGTGAGCGAGTTCGACCACCTGGTGATCAATGTCAGCGATGTCGAACGTTCGCTCGCCTGGTACACCGAGATATTGGGCCTCACCGGTGAACGCGTCGACGAATGGCGAGCGGGCGAGGTGTTCTTCCCATCGGTGCGAATCAACGACGACACCATCATCGACCTGTTCGCCGTCGAGCGCACCGGTCAGAACATCGATCACATCTGTCTCGTCGTCGATCGAGCCGACGTCGACGCCGTCTCCACCGACCCGCGTTTCGACATCGTCGACGGGCCCGGCGAACGTTGGGGTGCGAGAGGTGTCGGATGGTCGGTGTACGTGCGCGACCCCGACGGCAACCAGGTCGAACTGCGCAGCTACGACTGAGCCGACGCCGCGGCACATCGGGCGACCGCTGACCGCTCGGTAAGATGGCCTGCTTATGGCGACCCACCAATTCTCACGCGCCGCCTACGACAGGCTGAAGGCGGAGTTCGACGATCTCACGACCCGAGGCCGCATCGACGTCGCCGAGAAGATCGAACGAGCCCGCGAGGAGGGCGACCTCAAAGAGAACGCCGGGTATCACGCGGCCAAGGACGAGCAGGGACACATGGAAGGGCGCATCCGCCAACTCGAGCATTTGCTCGAGAACGCGGAGGTCATCGACGATCAACGCGTCTACACGATCCTGTACGAGGGCGACAGCGACGACATGGCCGAACGGTATGTCGTGGGCAATCTCGAGGAGCAGGTAGAGGGGGCCGACGTGATCAGCGCGTCCAGCCCCCTCGGCGCCGTGCTCCAGGGTTCTTCCGATGGCGACACGCTGAGCTACGAGGCCCCCAACGGATCACTCACCATCACCGTGCTCAAGGTCGAGTCGCTCTGACCTCAGATCCGGCAGATCTGTCGTTCGGCTCGGGTGCCGTCGCCGGGCCGCCTCTGCCACCCGGACGCGACTTGGAGCTGCCCGGGCTCGGCACCCTGTTCGTGCGAGATCTCGCAGGCCCACCCGGAGCCCCGACCGTCGTGCTGTTGCACGGCTGGACCGCCTCGGCCGATCTGAACTGGTTCACCTGCTATCGCGCCCTCGGCGAGCGTTATCGAGTGATCGCGTTCGACCATCGCGGTCACGCGCGCGGGCTGCGCACCAAACGCACCTTCCGGTTGGAGGACTGCGCCGACGACGTCGCCATGGTGACAGAGCTGCTCGGGATCGACACGTTCATCCCGGTCGGCTATTCGATGGGTGGCCCCGTCGCTCAGCTGACCTGGCAGCGGCATCGAGATCGGGTCGATGGGCTCGTGTTGTGCGCGACAGCCCCGTACTTCGCCGGGCGCCGCCCCGAACGATTGTCGTTCGTCGGTCTGACCGGACTGGCAGCGCTGGCCCGCTACACCCCCGCTCAGGCTCGCGACTGGATCACCGACCAGCTGTATCTCCAACGCCGAACCGAGAGCTGGGGCCCGTGGGCTGCCGAACAGATCGCTCAGCACGACTGGCGCATGATCCTCGAGGCCGGCAAGGCGATCGGCGAGTTCTCGTCGTCGGACTGGCTGAACGAGGTGGACGTCCCGACCTCGGTCGTCGTCACGATGAACGATCCGATCGTTCCGATCCGCAGGCAGACCAAGCTGTTCGAGTGGATTCCCGGCGCCGAGGCATTCCGTGTCGACGGCGAACACGACGCCGTCGCCGCCAGAGCCGACCGCTTCGTCCCGCAGCTCCTACGCGCGATTCGATCGGCGGCACGGGATCGAACCGATGAGGCCGAACGAGCACGGCCCGATCGTTGAGCTGGGCCACTCAGACCTGAGCCCAACCCGAATCGGATGACGGCCCGGACGCGCTGTCGTCGAGCGTCTCGGTCCGTACGCTTCGAACCATGATGCGAACGTCGTGGGCCGGCCGGTCCGCCAAGGTTGCGAAGCTCGGCGTCAAGGTCGCTGGTACGCACGCCTCGACCGCGGCGCGAAAGGTGTTCGCGTCGACCGAGCGACGAGTCGAACTCGACGACCGGCGCCGCCTCGCCACCGCGGCTGCCGTCGCTACGGAGTTGGGCAACATGAAGGGCGCCCTGATGAAGCTCGGCCAGATGGCCAGCTATCTCGACGAGGGTCTGCCCGAACCGATGCGTATGGCTCTCGCCCAGCTGCGCACCGACGCCCCGCCGATGTCGCGAGAACTCGCCGCCAGCGTCATCACGACCGAGCTGGGCAAACCGCCGAGCGAGGTGTTCGTCGACTGGGATCCGGACCCGATCGCGGCCGCGTCGATCGGCCAGGTCCACCGGGCCATCGCGGTGCACCCCGACACCGGCGAACAAGTACCGGTTGCCGTGAAGGTCCAGTACCCGGGCGTCGACGAGGCGATCTCGTCCGACCTGAAGAACGCCGGGATGCTCGGCACCCTGTTGAAACAGGGTTTCGGCGGACTCGAACCCGACGACATGGTCGAGGAGATCAAGGAGCGCTTGATCGAAGAACTCGACTATCGCCTCGAGGCACACAACCAGCAGATCTTCGCCGACTTCTACCGCGGCCATCCCTACATCCACATTCCCGAGGTCGTTCCGGCATTGTCGACAGGCCGCGTACTCACCTCCGAGTTGGTGAGTGGCCACACCTGGGACGAGCTGCTCTCGTGGGATCAGCACGAACGGGATCTTGCCGGCGAGACGATCTTCCGGTTCGTGTTCCGCAGCCTGTACCGGATGCGAGCGTTCAATGGTGACCCGCACCCCGGCAACTACCTCTTCCACGGCAACGGTCGGGTGACGTTCCTCGACTTCGGGCTGGTGAAGCACTTCACCGAGGACGAGATGACCACCTTTGCAGCGATGGTGAAAGCCGCCGCGGTCGATCACGACGACGCCCGGTTCCGATCGATCGTCGAGAGCGCCGGAATGCTGCGGCCGGGAGCGCCGGTTGCCACCGGCGACGTCGGCGAGTACTTCCAGCAGTTCTACGAACCGGTCAGGATCGATCGGGAGATGACCTGGTCCGGCGCCTATGCCAGCAGCATCGTCCGGCACACCTTCGACCGATCGAGTCCGATCTCTCAATACGCAACGGTGCCCAAGGCGTTCGTCTTCATCCAGCGGATCAACCTCGGCTTGTACGCACTGCTCGGCGAACTCGGATCGACCGGTAACTATCGGCGGATCGCAGAGGAGCTGTGGCCATTCGTCGATGGGCCGCCGTCGACCCCGATCGGCGAAGCGGAAGCCGAGTGGCTGAGCACCCGCTGACGCGACCATCGCCGCTGCACACGCCAACCGGCACCCCGGTAGCGTCACGCCCCATGCGTCGCCCACTCTCCCTGGCCGTGGTCTCGGCCCTGCTGATCGCCGGATGCGCCCGCCAGGACGAACCAACCACGACGGCGCCCGACGCGGTCCCCGAGATCACCGCCGTCGACTGTGGCACGCCCGCACCAGAACGCCAGATTCCCTCCGTGACTCCGCCGGCCGAGTTGCCGACCGAACTGATCGTCGAGGACGTACGTCCCGGGTCGGGGCGTGCCGCTGAGACCGGCGACACGCTCTTCGTCGACTACGTCGGCATCCGGTCCGCAGACGGAGCGGTCGTCGACGCGAGCTATCAACGCGACACGCCGCAGAACTTCAAGCTCGGCAGTGGCGCCGTGATCGCGGGGTGGGACCAGGGCCTCATCGGGGTGCAGACCGGGGCCTTGCGGCGGCTCGATGTGCCCGCCTCGTTGGCGTACGGGGACAACCCACCGCAAGGCCTCATCCGGCCGGGAGATGCGCTCACCTTCGTGATCGAGGTGCGAGCCGTGTTTCCGCCCACCACGGCCGCGGACGCGCCGCTCGCGGTCGATGTCAAACCCTCGGTAGGGGCCACCGAGGTCGGAATTACTGACCTCGTCGTCGGTGACGGGCCCGCCGCACGGCTGGGCAACACCGTGCTGATCCATGCGTTGTTCGTGCGCGGGGACAACAAGGTCGTCCTGCTCAACACCTGGGAGCGGAGTTCGCCGCTCGAGATCGAACTGGCCACCACCGGTGGTGCGATCCCGGGCCTGATCCAGGGCCTCCAGTGTGCTGCCGTCGGAAGTCAGCGCGAGATCATCCTGCCTCCCGAGTGGGCATTCGGGCCTGACGGCGAGGCGAGTCTGGGGCTTCCCGCGAACACCGACCTGATCGTGATCGCCGAGATCTTCGGGCTCTACTGAAGCGATCCGTGTCCGGCCAGACTGAGCCGGAGCACCGCCCCGCTGCGACACCCCGGCCGGTCGAACTCGGAATCACAACACGGATGCCACCTGTGTCGCCGCCTGCACGACGCGAGCCCCGTACTGTTCGCCGGGTTCACGGGTGAGCCGGTCGATCGGACCGGACACGCTCACCGCGGCGAGGATCTCACCCGCTGCACCGATGACCGGTGCGCTCACCGAGGTGACGCCGGGTTCACGTTCCTCGACGCTCTGCACCCAGCCCGCAGGCCCCGATTCGCCCGTCAGCACCCTGCCCGCCGAGCCCAGTTCGAGCGGGAACAACACGCCTTCGGGCACGATCCAGCGCAGCGCGTGCGGCGACTGCAGCGACAACACGCAGCGTCGGTGGGTGCCCTCACGGACGAAGAGTTGGGCGCTTTCGCCCGTGTCGTCGCGCAGGGCCTCGAGCGCCGGCAGCGCCAGCCCGGCGAGCGGAAATCGCTCGGACGCGACACGGCCGAGTGCAGCCAGTTCGGGCCCGAGGTCGAACCGCCCGTCGTCATCTCGTCGGAGCAACCCGTGCGCTTCCAGCGCCACCGCCAGCCGGTGTGCGGTCGCACGAGGTAGATCGGTCGCCACCTGCATGCTCTGCAGCGACAACGGCCGCTCGGCGACCGCCCGGAGGATCGCGGCTGCCTTGTCGAGCACACCAACACCCGTTACGATGTCCATACCGCAAGAAGTGTATCTCAGAAGGTGAGACGTCAGCAATGCCACAGGACCAGCCAACGGAGCGACCGACGACATTGCCCGACAAGCTCTGGCAACGACACCTCGTGGCGTCGACGCCCGGCGAGCCCGATCTGCTCTACATCGATCTCCACCTCGTCCACGAGGTCACCAGCCCCCAGGCGTTCGACGGATTGCGACTGAGCGGCCGACCGGTTCGACGGCCTGATCTCACGGTGGCGACCGAGGACCACAACGTCCCCACCGAGAACATCGACCAGCCGATCGCCGACGAGATCTCGGCCAAGCAGGTCGACACCCTGCGCGCGAACACCGCCGAGTTCGGGGTGACCAACTTCCCGATGGGCGATCCCGACCAGGGCATCGTTCATGTGATCGGGCCCGAGCAGGGACGCACGATGCCCGGCATGACCATCGTGTGCGGCGACAGTCACACCGCTACACACGGTGCCTTCGGGGCGCTGGCGTTCGGTATCGGAACCAGCGAGGTCGAGCATGTGCTCGCCACCCAGACCCTGCCCCAGAGCCGACCCAAGTGGATGTCGGTCACGATCGACGGCACCGCCCCGGACGGTGTCACCGCGAAGGACATCGTGCTGGCGATCATCGGCGAGATCGGCACCGGCGGTGGCATCGGCCATGTCATCGAATACCGGGGCCAGGCAATCCGGGACCTGTCGATGGAAGGCCGCATGACCGTGTGCAACATGTCGATCGAGGCGGGGGCCAAAGCCGGCATGATCGCCCCGGACGACACCACGTTCGACTACCTGCGAGGGCGCGACCACGCACCGAAGGGAGCGGACTGGGACGCCGCCGTGGCCGACTGGCGCACGCTGCAATCCGACGACGGAGCGATCTGGGACAAGGAGGTCGTGATCGACGCCTCGTTGCTCACGCCGCAGGTCACGTGGGGCACGAACCCCGGCCAGGTCGGTTCGATCGACGGAACGGTCCCTTCGCCGGACGACTTCGACGATGCCACCACCCGCGAGACCGTCACCCGAGCGCTCGAGTACATGGGCCTCACCTCCGGCACCCCGATCAAGAGCATCCCCGTCGACACGGTGTTCATCGGATCGTGCACCAACAGCCGGATCGAGGACTTACGAGCGGCCGCAGCGGTGCTGGAAGGCCGCCGGGTGACGGTTCCCCGCGTCATGGTCGTCCCGGGTTCTCATCGCGTGAAGCTGCAGGCCGAGGCCGAAGGACTGCACGAGATCTTCCGGGCCGCGGGGGCGGACTGGCGCGAGCCAGGATGCTCGATGTGTCTGGCCATGAACCCCGACAAGCTGGCGCCAGGTGAACGGTCCGCCAGCACCAGCAATCGGAACTTCGAGGGCCGCCAGGGCCGCGGTGGACGCACTCACCTCGTCTCCCCCGCGGTCGCCGCCGCTACAGCGGTCAAGGGCACCTTTGCCGGCCCGTCCGACCTCACGTGACGGCATCAACCGCCTGACCCACAACCAGATGTGACCCGATGAAGGAGCAGACATGAAAGCAGTTCGAGTGGTGTCGGGCACCGGAGTGCCGCTCAGGCGCAGTGATGTCGACACCGACCAGATCATCCCCGCCGACTGGCTGAAACGGGTCGAGCGGACCGGGTTCGAGAAGGGCCTTTTCGCGACATGGCGCGACGACCGAGACTTCGTGCTCAATCAAGAGCAATATCAGGGGGCATCGGTGCTGGTCGCCGGCCCTGCCTTCGGTGTCGGGTCCAGCCGCGAACACGCCGTGTGGGCAATCCAACAGGGCGGATTCGATGCCGTGATCGCTCCGAGCTTCTCGGACATCTTCCGCAACAACTGCACCAAGAACGGCCTCGTTCCCGTCGTACTGCCCGAGCCGATCGTCGAGGCGATCTGGACCGCCATCGAGGCCGACCCCTCCATCGAGATCGTGGTCGACATGGAACGGCTGATGGTCGAAGTGCCTGCGGCAGGGATCACCGCTTCGTTCCCGATGGATCCCCCCACGCAACACCGATTCCTCGAGGGCCTCGACGACATCGCCCTCACGCTCACCCATGCCGACGCGATCGACAACTACGAGTCGAGCCGTCCGGCCTGGATGGGCTGACCACACCGGCCCGCCACAGAGCCGCACTGGGTACTCACGTGCAGCGGAACGCCCCGTCGACCGTCAGCCCGTCGACGGAACCGCTGAACGTACCGGCCGTCGGCGCCCCGTCGACAGTCACGACGACATCGTCGAATTCATAAGTGGCGCCGGCGACGCTCAAGCGCATCGCCGCAACTTCCCCGCCCCTGAGATCGAACGACTCGAGCGCGCCGATCGAACTGTCACCGTCGACGCGTACCACCAGCGGATCCACGACCCCGAGAACTGCCGGGCACTCGGCATCGATCTCCGGCGAGCGCTCGATCTGGACTGCGAGTCCGACGACGCGCTCGGACTCACCACGGCGCAGCAGAGCGAACACCTCGACCGTGTCGAGCACACCGTCATCGGCTCCGACCAGCAGAGGTGCAGGATCCGCGTCTCCACCGCTGCACTCGAAGGTTCCGCTGAGCTTGCCACCATCCGGCGCGAATGCCAGGTACGAACCCGACCGAAGGCCAGGGGCGATCGTCATGGTGCCCGTCGCGAACTGAGACTTCGCGGCGCGCATCTCCACGGTGACGTCCGCGTCGTAGATGCCGGCACCCGTCACAGAGTCGTGGGTCAGCAAGGTCACCGCCCCGACCGGGCCATCGAGGGACGAGACGAGCACCGAATATGCGCCGAATGCCCGACGCCCGCCGGAGCACGACGAGAACGTCCCGAACGGGTCGACCACCGCGTTGCTGACGGGGTCGCCGCCCACGCCCATGTCGACCTGGAGACCCGAGGGCTCCGCCGCCAGAGTCAGTTCGACTCGAAGTGGAGTGGGTGCAGCGACACCGACGGTTGCCACGGGCAGGTGGTCCACGCTCGAGATGGTCGTCGCAACCGTCGAGACCGGCGACGTGGTGTCGGGTGCCACCGGTTCGGGCAAGGTGCCTGAATCGGAGCACCCGGCCATCGTCACGGCGAATGCAGCCAGGCAGGCGATCACGGAGCGCATCCGAGCGTACGGTCGCATGGGATGAAGGTAGACGAGCATGAAGCACCGGTGTATTCGGCCCCAGGGTTGCCGGCGATACATCCACCGGGCGACCGCAAGAGTCAGGTGGTTGCGTCGGCGTGGAACAGCGAGAGGTCGCGCAGGTTCGGGTTGTTGGAGAACACCTCGATCGCCGGGTCGCTCGGCAGCCGCATACCGCGCTGCAGGATCCGCATCTGTGTGTGCTGGTTGTACTCGACCAGCGTCACGGCCCAGCCGTCGCGGCCGGCGCGAGCGGTGCGACCGGAACGATGGAGATAATCCTTGACGTCTTTGGCCGGCTCGTAATGGACGACCGCACCGATGTCGTCGATGTCGATCCCGCGAGCAGCGACGTCGGTCGCAACGAGCACGGCCAGCTTGCCCTCCGCGAACCGCTGCAACGCGCGTTCGCGGGCCTTCTGAGGAAGGTCGCCGTGAATGGCCGAAGCGACCACGCCGAGCTCTTTCAGGTTCGATGCGACCCGATCACAACTGCGCTTGGTCTGGCAGAACACCAGCAGTTTGGGGATGCCTTGTCCGATCGCTCCGATCACCTTGTCCTTGTCCATGTGGTGAGCCGCGAGGAAGAGGTGATGCATCGTGCCGACGGTGTCGGTGGCCTCATCGATCGCGACCTCGACCGGATCGGTGAGGTAATGGCGAATCAGATGGCCGACATCGCCATCGAGCGTGGCCGAGAACAGCATCGTCTGGTTACGACCGGTGCAATGACGAAGCACCCACTCGACCTGAGGTGTGAAACCGTCATCGGCCATTCGATCGGCCTCGTCGAGACAGACGATCTGTGTCGCGTCGAGCGTGAGTTCGTTCGACTTGATCAAGTCGATGAGACGCAGCGGAGTCGCCACGACCAGCTCGACGCCTTTGGCGAGTTCTTCGATCTGTGTGTGGCGGCTTGCACCGCCGTACACGGCGAGCACCCGCTGACCGGCGTGCGCAGCGATCGGGTCGAGTACCTCGGCGACCTGCACCGCGAGTTCGCGAGTCGGCACGAGCACCAGACCGAGCGGCTTGCGCGGCTCGGCGGTATCGGTGATGCGGGCGAGCATGGGCACGCCGAATGCCAGCGTCTTGCCCGAACCCGTCTTGGCTCTGCCACACACATCGCGTCCGAGCATCGCCACGGGAACTGCCTCTGTCTGGATCGCGAACGGTGCGGCGAATCCGCACGCAGCGAGGCCGTCGTCGATTCGGGCCGGCACCCCGAGTTCGGCGAAACCGGTCGGTGGCTCGACCGCCGGCAGGGTATTGGTACTGGTGAGCTTGCCGACCCGTTCAGGGCCGTCGTCGAACGGACGATCATTGCGCTGGGAACCGTCGGATTGAGACGTGTCACGGCGGCGCCCCCCGGGCCGGCTTCCACGTCGGCGGCCAGATGGCCGTGCATTGGGTTGATTCATGGTGTCGTCAGGGTATCGGCACCGTTGCCATCGCAGGGCGATAGGTACTAAGGTGGCCGATGTGACCGGTACGTGCGCGCACAGCCTGCTTCTGCTTAGTTAGGGCGAACGCGCACATATCCACGTTCGCCCGCCCCCGCCGCCCGGCCGGGGGCACTTCCATTTTTCCGGCCAATTCCGA
>JAHEDX010000116.1 GCA_024641005.1 Acidimicrobiaceae bacterium | reverse complement strand
GCGAGGATGGTGGCGGCGAAGAGGTACTCGATGCCGTACTCCTCGACGAGGGGCACCATGACCAGCGCCATCGCTCCGGTCGCAGCAGAGATCATGCCGGGTCGTCCTCCGGCGAACGCGATGATGATCGCGATCGAGAACGAGGCGTACAGGCCGACCTTGGGATCGACCCCTGCGATGATCGAGAACGAGATCGCCTCGGGGATCAGTGCGAGTGCCACGACCAGACCTGACAGCAGGTTGGTCTTGGGGCGTCTGAACCATTCGTCGCGGTCGAAGGCGCCGTGGGCGCGCGCGTCGGAAACCAGTGAAGCGAGGGAGGTCATCGTGACTTTCGGGGGAGTTTCGGGGGCTGTGACGCCCTGGAAACCCGAATGGTGACCGACGCCTGGGCGACCACCCTAACGGCGACACCGGTCGGAGCGGGCTCGTCTGGATCGTGACGGGGATCAGCGTGCGGCGTGCGGGCCCGCGCCCGGCCGGAAGGGGTCCCCCGCCTGCCCTTGGAACCAGGGGTGCACGATCGTGTCGACGATGTGGCGGCGTTGCTCGTACGGAGCGAAGCCGGCCATGACACCGTTGGCCACGAGCTGCTCGACCTCCGGCATGGTGAGGTCGAATGTGCGAGTGACCATCAGGAGCTCGGATGACGGCATCACATCGCTCATCAGCCGGTTGTCGGTGTTGACGCTCACATTGAATCCGTGTCGCAACATCGGGCCGATCGGGTGCGAGTACACGTCGGGGACCGCTCCGACCTGGACGTGGCAGGTTGGGGCCATCTCCAACGGGATCTGATGATCGAGCACGTAGCGGGCGAGGGTGCCGAGTTCGAGCGAATCGTCGGGCCGAGTGGAGATGTCGCTCCGAAGGCGCACCCCGTGTCCGATGCGATGTGCTCCGTGCACCAACGCATCGTCGATCAGCTCGAGATCGGGTGGTTCCGAGGCGTGGATCGTGACGTTGAGATGCCGTTCCCGGGCGAAGCTCAATGCCTCTGCGTGCAGCGACGGAGGCCACCCTGTCTCGGCGCCGGCCAGGTCGAAACCCACCACCTTGTCGTCGTGGTGACGCAGACGGTCGACGACCTGCGCGATCTCGAGCGATCGATGCTCGGTGCGCATCGCGCACAGGATGGCGTTGACGACGATCGTGCTGCCCGCGGCTGCTGCCTCGCGCTCGCCGCGTCGGAACCCGGCGGTGGCGGCTCGGACGACGGCTTCCAGCGTCAGGCCGTTGTGTTGATGCAGCTCGGGTGCGAAGCGCAGCTCGGCGTACACGACGCCGTCGAGGGCCAGGTCGATGACGGCTTCGGCCGCGACGCGTTCGATGTGGGCCTCGGATTGCATGACCGCGAGGGTGTGTTCGAACGTGGCCAGGTACTGCAGCAGATCCTTCGTGGCAGCACCTGCTGTGAACCAGGCCTGCAAAGCGTCCGGTTCGGTTTCGGGCAGGATCCATCCGATCTCGTCGGCCAGCTCGAGCACCGTCGAGGTCCGGAGTCCGCCGTCGAGATGGTCGTGCAGCAGCGCTTTGGGGACGGCGCGCGCCGCATCGAGATCGTCGAGGGCGTTCACGCCTACAGCTGTTCGCCTTTGAAGTAAGGAATTCCCTCGGCTGCCGGTGGTCGCAGCCGTTGAGCGAAGATCGTGACGACGACGAGGGTGACCACGTAGGGGGTCATGTACACGAACTGGTCGTTGATCTCTTCCACCAGGGCGTAGGTGACGAATGCGAGGATGGCGATCGTCCATTCGGCGGTCGCGGCGATGTACTTGCGTCGCCAGAGGGCCCAGAACCCGACCAGAGTGATCGCCATGGCGGCGGCCAGGATCAAGCCACGTACGGTGACGCCTGGGTCGAGGCCGATCGCGAGGCCCTGGGAGTAGCCGAACACGCCGGCACCGGCCAGCACTCCAGCAGGCATCCAGTTGCCGAAGACGAGTGCGGCGAGGCCGAGGAAGCCGCGTCCGGCCACCTGGTTCTCTTGGTACTGGTTGGCGCCGGCGAACACGAGCACTGCGCCGCCGAGCCCGGCGAACGCGCCCGATATCGCCATGCCGACGTGGCGCATCAGCGGTACCGACACGCCGAGTGATTCGGCAGCGCCGGGCTTCTCGCCGGCGGAGCGGAGTCGTAGGCCGAAGGGCGTGTGCCAGATGACATACGCGGACAGCAGGATCAGGGCGAGCGCGAGAATGGTGTCGAGGCGTACGTCGACGGTCAACCCGCGAATGATGCCTGCGAGATCGGAGATGATGAACCATCCCTTTTTCTCGATGTCGCCGAGGACGTCGGCCCCGGACGAGAACCACGGTAACGAGTAGCGGGGGAGCGAACTCGAGATGCGCGGGCTGCTGGTGATCGAGCCTCCGGCAGCCTTGGCTGCTTCGGTGGTGAACCAGACGTTGGCGAGGAATCGCGCGACGCCGGGCCCGATGATGTTGATCGCGAACCCGGCGATGATGTGGTTCACACCGAACGTCGTGGTTGCCATCGACATCAACATGCCGCCGGCGATGCCACCGATGATGCCGGCGACGATCGCGGCCCAGGGGCCCCAGTGCCATCCGGCCCAGCCGGCCATCACGGTGCCGAGGGTCATCATGCCTTCGAGACCGATGTTCACGGTGCCGGATCGCTCGGCGTAGAGGCCGCCGATACCGGCGAGGGCGATCGGCACGGCGAGCCGCAGCCCCACTCCTACGGTTGTCGACGAGGTCAACCGGTCGGCGTCGGCGATCAGGCGTGCGGCCGAGATGATCGCGATACCCAGTGTGGCGAGCAGAACAGTGCGGTTGCGGCCGGTGAGGTAGGTGGAGACCACTGAGCTGGACGAGGGGCTCTCGGGCGTGATCACGGCGGTCGCGCTCATGCCGGGGCCCCTTCCAGTTGTATGGATGCTTTCGCCGCAGCTTCTCGTACTGCCTCGCGTGCAGCTCGGCGTTGCATCACCTCGAACACGATGACTGCCGTGAGCAGAAAGGCGCCCTGCATGATCTTGCCGATCTCCTGCGGGAAGCCCTTCTGGGTGAGTGGCTGGGTACCGCGCTCGATCGCGGCCCACACGATGCCGGCGAGTGCGATGCCGACCGGATGGTTCCGGCCGAGCAATGCGAGCGACAGGCCCGTGAAGCCGAGCGACAGGGGGAACTGGTCGCTGTATTTGAAATGCTGAGGGTCCGACAGCAGAGCGCCCATGCCGATCAGGCCGGCGACCGCGCCCGACAGCGTGATCGTGATCAGCACCATCCGCTTGGGATTGATACCTGAGCTACGCGCTGCCATGGGATTGAGGCCGGTCGCTCGTAGGTCGAAGCCGAAGCGACTCCGGAACAGCAAGATGTAATAGCCGATGCCCACGAGGATCGCGATCACGATGAATCCTTGAAGGGCGACCGTGTCGGACATCGTGATGCCGACCGCCTCGAAGATCCGGTCGAGGTTCGGGAGGCGGGCACTGACGGGCATCGACTTCGTCGCCGACAGCAAGGTGCCGGTCTTGTACCTGAAGTAGTTCCCGAGCAACCAGGCCGTGAGACCCGTGGCGATGTAGTTGAGCATGATCGTCGAGATCACCTCGTTCACGCCGCGGGTCACCTTCAGGATTCCGGCGATCGATGCCCACAACGCCCCGACGACCACTGCGATCAGGATCACGTACGGGATGTGGAGGATCGGAGGGAGATCGGCCTTCGCTCCGAAGTACGCAGCGAACAGTGCGGCCAGCCGGTACTGGCCGTCGGCGCCGATATTGAACAGCCCCATCTTGAAGCCGATCGCGACGGACACGCCGGCGACGTAGTACCACGCTGCGCGGTTGCTGATCAGCACGAAGGAGTCAGCCGACCAGAGCACCTTGGCGATCTCCTCGAACGCGCGGATCGGATTGTGGCCGCCCAGCAACAAGGTGAGTGCCGACACGGCGATCGCGATGATGCCGGCGAGCGCGGGAGCGATGACGTTGGGCCCGAACCGCTTGACGAGGCGGTCGAGGGTGGTGGTCTCGTTCGCGTCAGTCACGGTCGGCTCCGTTCGCTCCGGTCATGTAGGTACCGAGCAACGCCGGGGTTGCCTCTTTCGGGTTGAGCGTGGCGTTGATCCGGCCGTCGAACATGACGTGCAAGGTGTCGGACAGGCCGATCAGCTCTTCGAGATCGGCCGAGATCAAGAGCACGCCGAGTCCGGCCCGGCGAGCCTGTCTGATCACCTCCCAGATCGCTGCCTGGGCACCGACATCGATACCGCGAGTCGGGTGGCTGGCAACGAGCACCTTGGGGTTCGACGTCATTTCACGGCCGACGATCAGCTTTTGCTGGTTGCCGCCCGACAGCGTGAGTGCCGGAACCGTCGAGCCGGGCGTGCGAACGTCGAACTCGCGGATGATCTCCTCGGTGCGGCCGAGGGCGCCGTCCTTGTCGATCCACCTGCCGTCACCGTACGGCTCTTGCCATTGGTGGCCCAGCGCACAGTTCTCCCACAGCGAGAACGACAGGATCATGCCGTCTTTCTGCCGGTCTTCGGGGATGTATCCGATGCCGGCGTGCCGCCGTGCCCCGGTGCTCGCCTTCGTGATGTCGTCGCCGAACAGGGTGACCCGTCCAGCATCGAGGTGTTCGAGTCCGAGGATCGCCTGGACGAGCTCGGCTTGACCGTTACCTTCCACACCGGCGATGCCGACCACCTCGCCTCGATGGATCTTGAACGAGACGTCACGCAGCCGTTCGATGCCGTCGAGGCTGATGTGCAGGCCCGTCACCTCCAACGCGACGTCGGTCGTGACGGTGCTCTCGCGGGTCTCGGGTGACGGGAGCTCGCTGCCGATCATCATCTCGGAGAGCTGATGTGCGTTGACCGTGTTCGGGTCATCGATCTCGCCGACCGTCTTGCCGGCGCGGATGACGGTGATCGCGTCGGCGTGTTCGAGGACCTCGTCGAGCTTGTGGGAGATGAAGATCGCCGTCGCACCGCCCGCGGTGAGTTCGGCGAGCGAGTTGAACAACTCGTCGACCTCCTGGGGCACGAGCACGGCGGTGGGCTCGTCGAGAATGATGATCTTGGCGCCTCGGTAGAGCACCTTCAGGATCTCGACTCGCTGTTTCTGGCCGACGCCGAGGTCGCCCACCAGGGAATCGGGGTTGATCTCCAACCCATAGCGCTTGCCGAGCTCGCGAATCTTCGCCCGTGCCGTCCGCGAGCCCAGTGCCCACCACGACCCCGGCTCGTCGCCGAGCACGATGTTCTCCCACACCGTGAGGTTGTCGGCCAGTTGGAAGTGCTGGAACACCATGCCGATGCCGGCGGCGATGGCCTCGCGCGGCGAGCGGAACTCGTGCTCGACGCCATTCACGGTGACCGTGCCCTCGTCGGGCCGATGCGCTCCGTAGAGCGTCTTCATCAATGTCGATTTCCCTGCGCCGTTCTCGCCGACGATCGCATGGATCGATCCGGTGCGAACGGTCAGATTGACCCCGTCGTTGGCGATGACGCCCGGGAAGCGTTTGACGATGTCGCGCAGCTCGATGGCCACGCCGACCGCCAGACTGGTTTCGGTCATGACGATGTTCTAGCCGATCCGGCGCCCGCGAGCGGCAGACGGACGTCGGAGCAGGTCGTTCATGGTGAACGGCACGGCCCCACGAACGACAACGGGGCCCGGCCCGAAGGCCGGACCCCGTTCTCAGGAGTTCAGATCGAAGTGATCAGGACGGCTTGTCGGTCGGGACGACGATGTCGCCCGCGATGATCTGCGTCTTGAAGGCTTCGAGCTGGTCGATGACGTCCTGGGGCAGGAAGTCGCCCGAGGTCGAGTAGCCGACACCGTCACGGGACAGGTCGAACACCTGGACTCCACCGGCGAACGAACCGTCCACCTCGGTCGCGATCGTCTCGTACACCGAGACGTCGACTCGCTTGAGCATCGACGTCAGGATGTAGGGCTGCACCTCGGGTGCTGCCGCGAGGTACTGATCGGAGTCGACCCCGATGGCCCACACCTCACCCGGAGCGCCGGCCTCGGCCGCCGCCTCGAACACACCGTTGCCGGTCTGGCCGGCGGCGTGGTAGATGATGTCGGCGCCGTCGGCGTACATCTGGGAGGCGATCTCCTTGCCCTTCGCCGTGTCGGTGAAGCCCGAGAAGTCCGGCGGCTGGCTGACGTACGACGAGATGATCTCGATGTCGGGGTTGACGGCTTGCGCACCTGCGTAGTAGCCGGCCTCGAACTTGTGGATCAGGTCGAAGTCGACGCCGCCCACGAAGCCGATCTTGCCGGTCTTCGACATGAGCGCTGCTGCTGCACCGACGAGGAACGAACCCTGCTCTTCGGCGAAGACCAGGCTGGCGACGTTGTCGAGGGCGACATCGTCGGTCGTGTCATCAGGTGTGGCGTTGTCGTAGGACGCAACGACCGAGTCGACGATCGCGAAATGCGTGTCGGGGTTGGCCGCGGCGCCCGCCGCGATCGCGTTGGCCCACAAGAAGCCGACGCCGACGATCAGATCCTGACCATCGTCGACGAACAACTGCAAGCGAGGTGCACGGTCGTCGTCACCCGACGGAGCCGACTCGCTCGGCACGATGCCCAGCTCGGCGGTCGCCTTGTCGAGGCCGGCAGCGGCGGAGTCGTTGAACGACTTGTCGCCACGGCCCGTGAGGTCGAACAACAGCCCGACCGTTGCGCCGTCGGCGGCAGGCGGATCGGTCGCTTCCGGAGCGTCGGTGACGGTCGGAGCGGCGGTCGTGTCGCTGCTGGCGGTGTCGTCGTCGCCGCCACAGGCCGCGAGGACCAGTGACACAGCGAGACCTGCTGCAAGCAGGTGCTTGCTCTTCATGATTCTCCCCCTTCTCGGGATATATCTGTAGGTGTTCACGTGAACTGCGGACAGGCTATCGGCTGGTCAGCGGGCAGATCGTCCAATCGGTGTGACACTTTCGGGGACGATCCCGATTGCCTTCGAGCCCCGGACGACCGGGCAGGTCGGCGACCGGATGGATGCGGGGCCGTCGACGTTTGACAGACTGCGGGAATGGCCTTGGTACTGACAGAGATCACCGATGGCGTTGCACGCCTGACGCTCAACAATCCTGACGAACGCAACACGATGACCGCGCCGATGGTCGAGGCGATCATCTCCGCGATGGACGCCTTCGAGGCTGACGAATCGGTCGGAGCGGTCGTCGTCACCGGCTCCGGGTCGGCGTTCTGTGCTGGCGCCAACCTCGGCAACCTGCAGACGGCGACCCGCGAGAGCCTCGGCAACATCTACGAAGGGTTCCTACGAATCGCTCGCAGCCCCCTACCGACGCTCGCCGCAGTCAATGGCCCTGCCGTGGGCGCAGGTATGAATCTTGCACTCGGATGCGACGTCCGTATCGCTGCAAGGCGAGCCAGGTTCGACACCCGATTCCTCCAGATCGGTCTGCATCCCGGCGGCGGTCACACCTGGATGCAGCGTCGTATCGTCGGGCAACAGGGTGCGATGGCGGCCGTGGTGTTCAGCCAGGTGCTCGACGGCGCGGAGGCCGAGCGGGTGGGCCTCGCCTACAAATGTGTGCCGGACGACGAACTGCTGACAGCAGCACACGAGTTCGCCCGTGGAGCCGCCACGGCGCCCCGCGAACTCGCGATCCTGACCAAGCAGACGATCCAGGACATGGCCGGCATCGACTCGCATGGCGATGCGGTCCAGCGAGAATTCGATCCGCAGTTGTGGACCGTCAAGCAGCCCTGGTTCGAGGAGCGGATCGCTGCGCTCAAGGCGAAGATCTCCAGCAAGAAGCCCGCCGGAAGCTAGGCGTCGGCACCGCTGTCGGGCGGTCGTGGACCGTCCGTTCGATCGTCGCGCACGCTGTGAGACGTGTCCGAATCGCATCGGAATCGCGCAGAACTGTTACCAAAGACCATTCCCCCCGACCGTGCCCTGTGGGCTAACGTTCGGTTCAGGGAGGAGCTACACCAACCCACAAGGAGGTAGCCAATGAGCCAGCGTCACCGCACTGCTGAAGTGCCGTTGCCGCCCAAACAGGAACTGCGTGCCCACGCCCACGGCGAACGGCATCGCATTCATGTCGAGCTCAA
>JAHEDX010000050.1 GCA_024641005.1 Acidimicrobiaceae bacterium | reverse complement strand
GGCAGAAGGTCGCGAGCCCATCACGGCCCGTCTCATCGCCGACATGTTCAAAGCCGCCGGCGCCAAGCGCATGATCTCGCTCGACCTCCACTCCGGCCAGATCCAGGGCTTCTTCGAAGGGCCCGTCGACCACCTCACCGCCGCCCCGGTGCTCGAGAGCTATGTCCGGTCCCAGGCACCCGACTCGCCGGTGATCGTGTCCCCCGACTCGGGTCGCATCAAGGTCGCCGAGCGGATGGCCCAACACCTCAACGACTGCGAAGCCGACATCGCGTTCATCTACAAGCGCCGCCCGAAAGGTCAGGCCAACGTGGTCGAGGCCAAAGAGGTGATCGGCGACGTCAAGGGCCGGCTGTGCATCCTCACCGACGACATGATCGACACCGGCGGCACGATCGTGTCGGCCGCCGAGATCCTGCTCGAGCGCGGCGCCACCGAGGTGTGGGCGATGGCCACCCACGGCGTGCTGTCGGGCCCGGCGATCGACCGTTTGAAGAACGCCCCGCTCAGCAAGATCGTGCTCACCAACACCTTGCCGCTCCCGCCAGAGAAGCAGCTCCCCAACATCGAAGTGCTCTCGGTCGCCGAGATCATCGCCGAGGCGCTCAGTGCCGTGTTCGACGACACCAGCGTGAGCGACATCTTCAACGGCGAAAACCTCGCCTGATCCACCCCGCCGACCGATCCTGCCCACCCCGGTGGCACTCGACCGAGCGGCCGCTAGGATTGCTCGCTGCTCGTATGTCTGTTCGTAGAGGCTGATCAACCATGTCTGAGACCATTCTTCTTGCCCAGTCCGGGCGCTCGACCGGTAGTGCTCACTCGCGCCGCCTGCGCGCTGAGGACTCCATCCCCGCCGTCGTGTACGGCATGGGCATGGAGCCGCTCAGCATCGCCGTCGAGCGTCGCGACCTGCGCAAGGCCCTGTCCGGCCCCGCCGGCATGAACACCATCCTCGACCTCACGGTCGACGGCAAGGTGTACCCGGCGATCGTCAAGGACGTGCAGCGCCATCCCGTGCGCCGCAACGTGGCCCACGTCGACTTCATCCAGATCAGCCTCACCGCCGAGATCACCGTCTCGGTGCCGGTCCACCTGGTGGGCGAGGCCAAGGCGGTCCACGCCGACAACGGCCTGGTCGACCTCGCGATGAACGAGATCGAGGTCGTCACCACGCCTCGCAGCATCCCCGACTCGATCACGATCGACGTGTCGGCGATGACGATGGACAGCACGATCACCGTCGGTGACGTCGAGTTGCCCACCGGGGTGCGGGCCACCGCCGATGCCGAACTGCCGGTCGTCACCGTCCTCACGATGCGCACGCCGCTGCTCGACGAGGAAGACGCCGCCGCCGCCGAGGCCGACGCAGAAGCCGCCGAGGGTGCCGAAGCCGACAGCGACGCCGGCGACAGCAGCGACGCCGGCGAGTGATCGTCAACGCGCACCGCTGAACCATGGGCCTGTTCGATCGGCGTGCCGGTAAGGGCACCCCGTTCGATTGGCTCGTCGTCGGGCTGGGAAATCCCGGCGCGAAGTACGCCCGAACCCGCCACAACGTCGGCGAGGAATGCGTCCGGCTGCTCGCCGAACGCCACGACGCACCGCTCGAGGCGGGCCGTGACAACGCACTGATCGGCGAGGCGCGCTTCGGTACCGGCGTCGATGCCGAACGGGTCGTGTTGGCATTCCCGATCACCTACATGAACGACTCGGGACGCGCCGTGTCGGCGCTCGTGCGCCGCTACGGCATCGAGGAACCCGAACGCATCATCGTCGTCCACGACGAGCTCGACCTCGAGCCGGGCGTGCTCAAGATCAAGGCCGGTGGCGGTCTGGCCGGCCACAACGGCCTGCGCAGCATCACCCAGCACCTCAAGACGCAGGACTATCTGCGGGTCCGGATCGGGGTCGGCAAGCCGCCCAACAAAGACCACGGCGCGAGCCATGTGCTGACCCGCGTCCCCAGCGGCCAGCGTGACCTCCTCGACGTCAAGGTCGCCGAGGCCGCCGACGCCGTCGAGATGATCATCGCCAAGGGCATCGACATCACGATGCGCGAATTCCATGGCCGCTGACCCGGCACCATACGGCGCCCTCGCGGCGCTGCCCGCGTTGTTGCGCGACGAGGCCGGCGTCACCCGCGCCCTCGGCGAACCGCAGGCTCGGCTCGCGATCGTCGAAGTCGCACGGCCGATCTCGATCGCAGCGCTCGCCAACCTGTCCAACCGCCGACCGCTCGTCGTCGCCTGCCCCACCGGCGCCATGGCCGGACAGCTGTACGACGATCTGTGCCAATACCTCGGCGCCGACGAGGTCAGCCATTTCCCTGCATGGGAGACCCTCCCGTTCGAGCGCGTCAGCCCCGCCGTCGAAACGATGGGCCAACGACTCGAAGTGCTGTGGCGACTGCGCGACAGCGACCGCTGCCCCAAAGTGATCGTCGCCGGCGTCCGGGCGCTGCTGCAGAAGCTCGGACCCGGCACGGTCGATGTCGAACCGATCGTGGTCAGGCCCAACTCGATCGTCGATCCCGACCAACTCGCCGCCCAACTCGTCGAGTTCGGCTACCGCCGCGAGGAACTCGTCGAGCACCGCGGCGAGTTCGCCCGCCGGGGCGCGATCGTCGACGTCTACCCCTCGACCGCCGACGCCCCGATCCGGATCGACCTGTGGGGCGACGAGGTCGACCGGCTCACCGTGTTCGGGGTCAACGACCAGCGCTCGACCGGCGACCTCGACAGCGCCACGATCTTCCCGGCCCGCGAGCTGATCCCCGGCGACGAGGTCCGCGACCGCGCGGCCGACCTGGTCGGGGCCGAACCGTGGGGCCGTGAGCAGTGGGAGCGCCTCGCCGAGGGAGCCCACTTCGAAGGCATGGAATCGTGGGTGCCCTGGCTGGTCGACGACGACCTGTTGATCACCGACGTACTGCCCGACAACGCCAAGGTCGTCTTGATCGAACCGCGACGCATGCGCGACCGGGCCGCCGACCTGCTCGCCGAAGAGGACGACCTCGCCAAGGCCCTCGCCTCCACGTGGGCCCGCGACCCCTCCAAAGAGTTCCCACGGCTGCACGCCGATCCCGACCGCCTGCTCGCCGACGGGCAGGCGTTCTGGACGATCGACTCCACCCCCGACTCGCCCGACACGCCGTCGGTTCAGGCCTCCGGATGGGGCCCGGTCGGAGGCGACGGCAGCGGCCTCGCGACCCGGCTCGCCGAACTCATCCGAGACGGCTACACCGTCACCGTCGCTGCCGACGGCACCGGGTCGGCCGCGCGTCTCCACGAGATCCTCCTCGACCAGGGCCTCGACTTCCCCGTCGCCCGCAGCGGCGCACTGGCACGAGCGGGCGGGGCGATCGTGGTCGCCCCCATCCATCGCGGCTGCACCCTGCCCAACGCCAAGGTCGCCGTCGTCGCCGAGAGCGACCTCACGGGTCGGCGTCGCGCCCACCGCAAGGCACGCCCCCGACGCCGCGAGGGCACCACCACCTTCGAGGACCTCAAGACCGGCAACTACGTGGTGCACCACCAGCACGGCGTCGGCCATTACGAGGGCATGGTCAAACGCACGATCGGCGGGGTCGAACGCGACTACCTGCTGGTCGCCTACAAGGGCGGCGACAAGCTGTACGTGCCGTCCGACCAGATCGACACCCTGCGCCAGTACGTCGGCGGCGAGGCACCGACCCTGCACCGCCTGGGCGGCAGCGACTTCGCCAAAGCCAAGGGTCGCGTCAAGTCGGCCGTGCGCGAGATCGCACAAGAACTGGTCGTGTTGTACCAGACACGCGTCAATGCCGAGGGCCACGCGTTCGGGATCGACACCCCCTGGCAGCGCGAGATGGAAGAGGCCTTCCCGTTCGTCGAGACACCCGACCAACGCACCGCGATCGACGACATCAAGGGCGACATGGAACGCCCCTTCCCGATGGACCGCCTCGTGTGCGGCGACGTCGGCTTCGGCAAGACCGAGGTCGCCATCCGCGCCGCCTTCAAAGCGATCCAGGAGGGCAAGCAGGTGGCCGTACTCGCGCCCACCACCCTGCTGGCCAGCCAACACGGCAACACCTTCGCCGATCGATTCGCCGGGTACCCGATCCGCGTCGAAGTGCTGTCGCGCTTCCTCACCAACGCCCAGGCGAAAAAGGTGCTCGAAGGTCTCCGCGACGGCGATGTCGACTGTGTGATCGGCACCCACCGCCTGCTCGCCGCCGACATCAAGTTCAAGGACCTCGGCCTGCTCGTCGTCGACGAGGAACAACGATTCGGCGTACAGCACAAAGAGCAGATCAAGCGGATCAAGACCAATGTCGACGTGCTGACGCTGTCGGCGACCCCGATCCCGCGCACCCTCGAGATGTCGCTGGTCGGCATCCGCGACCTGTCGTTGCTGCAAACCCCGCCCGCCGACCGCCAGCCGATTCTCACCTATGTCGGCGAATACGACGAGCGGGTCGCGGTCGAGGCGATCCGGCGCGAGCTGCTGCGCGAGGGCCAGGTGTTCTGGGTCCACAACCGGGTCCGTTCGATCGACACTGCCGCCGCGCGGCTGCGACAGCTCGTGCCGGAGGCACGAATCGCGGTCGCCCACGGCCGCATGGACGAGGGCACCCTCGAACAGGTCGTCGTCGACTTCTGGGAGGGCCGCTACGACGTGCTCGTGTGCACCACGATCATCGAGTCCGGTATCGACATGCCCACCGTCAACACCCTGGTGGTCGAGCGCGCCGACCTGCTCGGACTGGGACAGATGCACCAGCTGCGCGGCCGGGTCGGGCGCAGCGGCAGCCGGGCCTACGCCTACCTGTTCCACCCACAGGACAAGGTGCTCACCGAAGAGGCCTACGAACGGCTCAAGACGATCGGCGAGGCCACCGATCTCGGATCGGGTTTCAAGATCGCGATGCGCGACCTCGAGATCCGCGGCGCCGGCAACCTGCTCGGCCAGGCCCAGTCGGGCCACATCGCCGCCGTCGGCTACGACCTGTACTGCCAGATGGTGACCGAAGCCGTCGCCGAGATGAAGGGCGAACCGATCGCCAAGCCATCGGAGATCAAGCTCGACGTGCCCACCGACGCCTTCCTCCCGACCGACTACGTCACCAAGGAAGAGCTCCGCCTCGAGGCGTACCGCCGGCTGGCCGACGTCACCACCCACGAGGCCGTCAGCGACATCCGCACCGAATGGGAAGACCGCTACGGCCCGCTGCCGGCGCCGGCCGAAGCCCTGCTGATGGTCGGCAGCCTGCGAGCCGAATGCCATCGACTCGGCATCGTCGACATGCAGATCACCGAGCAGCAGGCCCGGCTCGCACCGATCGACCTGAAGCTGTCCGCGGCGATGCGGCTCAAGCGGTTGTCGAAGGGTGCGATCCACAAAGAAGATCTGCGTCAACTGGTGGTGCCGATCCCTCGCGGACACGACGCTGCCACGTTCCTGGTCGGCTTCCTGCAACAACTCCTCCCGATCGAAGCACCTGCGCCCGCCTGACGTACAGGCGTCACGGTCGGGTCAGCGACGATGAAGGCGGCCGGGGCCTCATCGAGCCGCTACGGGCCCGTGGCTCCCGACCGATAGGTTGTCCGACGTGATCCGACGTTCCCCTCTTCGTCTCGCCGTAGTGGCCACCGCAACGACCATCGCGCTGTCCGGATGCGGCACGTTCACCGACACCGACGTCGCCGCCCGGGTGGAAGGTGTCGAGTTGACCGAGGCCCAGCTCGCCTCGCTCGTGCGCGAGACCGCCGGCGCCGACGCCGAACGCGTCCCGCTGGACGCCGCCAACCAGGCCATCACCGCGTTCGTGCTCGACGAGTCGTTGCGGGCCGACCTCGACCGACTCGGTGCCAGCGCTCCGCGGCCCGTCGATGGGGCGCTGACCACCGCATCGCTGGAGGAGAGCTTCACGCTGGCGTTCGGGGCGTGGCAGGCGACGCCGCCCCAGACATTCACCGACGACCAATGGTCGCGGTTCTACTCGCGCGGCCCGGTCGAATCGGGCGTCACCTGCACCGCCCACATCCTCGTCGAAACCGAGGCCGAGGCCCTGGCCGCGCTCGACGAGCTCGCCGACGGCGCAGCGTTCGCCGATGTCGCCGCCGAGCGTTCGATCGACCCCGGATCGAAGGACTCGGGCGGCGTCCTGCCATGCGCGCCCACCGGCGACTTCGCCAACTCGTACATCCCCGAATACGTCGAGCCGGCGCTCGCCGCCGAGATCGGTGTGCCCGTCGGCCCCGCCCAGAGCCAGTACGGCTACCACATCATCCTCGTTCGGCCGTTCGACCAGATCGACACGTCCGAGCTCGAACCGCTGCTCGCGAACCCGACCATTCGCTTCGAGCTCGCCTCGAACGATCTCGACGTCTACATCAACCCCCGCTACGGCTCCTTCGAGGGCGCTCGCGGCATCGTCGCCCTGGGGGGCTGACGCGCCACCATGCCCAGCAGCGATCGCCCTCGCATCGTGGTGGTCGGGCTCGGACCCGGCGGCGTCGAGCACATCACCGCCGAGACGCTCGCGACGATCGACCGCATCCCGAACCGGTTCCTGCGCACCACCGTGCACCCGTCAGCGCACCTGGTGCCCGACGCGACCTCCTTCGACGATCTGTACGAGCAGGCCGACCGGTTCGAGGACGTGTACGCGGAGATCGCCGAACGGCTCGTCGCCGCGGCGAACACCCACGGTGAAGTGCTGTACGCGGTGCCCGGCTCGCCACTCGTGCTCGAGCGTTCCGTGCGCACATTGCGATCCGACGACCGTGTCGAGGTCGGGCTGGTCCCGGCGATGTCGTTCCTCGATCTGGTGTGGGCGCGCCTCGGCATCGACCCGGTCGAGACGGGCGTGCGGCTCGTCGACGGCCACGAATTCGCCAGCGCCGCCGCAGGCCAGACGGGCCCGCTACTCGTCGCCCACACCCACGCCAACTGGGTGCTCTCCGACATCAAGCTGTCGGTCGACGACCCCGACGGCCGGCTCGACGACTGCGCCGTCGTGTTGTTGCAGGCCCTCGGCACCCCCGACGAGCAGATCGTCGAGACCACATGGGCGGCCATGGACCACACGATCGAAGCCGACCACCTGACGTCGCTCTACGTACCGGCGATGGCCGTGGCGTCGGGCGAGGGATATGTGCGATTCCACCAGCTCGCTCGCACGCTTCGCGAACAGTGCCCATGGGACATCGAGCAGACACACCAGAGCCTGATGCCGTTCCTGATCGAGGAGACCTACGAGGTGGTCGACGCGATCCAGGGCCTCGACCCCGACCAGCCGCTCACCGACGAGCACCTGATCGAGGAACTGGGCGATCTGCTGTACCAGATCGAGTTCCATGCAACGATCGCCGAACAACAGGGCCGATTCACGATCGCCGACGTCACCGCCGGCATCCACGACAAGCTCGTACGCCGGCACCCTCACGTGTTCGGTGACGCCGACGGCAACGCTGTCGAGGTGGACGGCACCACCCAGGTGCTCGCCAACTGGGATGCGATCAAACGGGCCGAGAAGAACCGGACGTCTGCCTTCGACGGGGTGCCCGGCTCGTTGCCGTCCCTCGCGTACGCCCACCAGCTCCAGAAGAAGGCCGCCAAGCTCGGGTTCGACTGGCCCGATGTCGATGGGGCACTCCCGAAGATCGCCGAGGAGGCCGCCGAGCTCGTCGAGGCCACCAAATCGGGCGATCAGGCCGCCGTTGCCGACGAGCTGGGCGACCTGCTGTTCGCCGTCGTCAATGTCGCACGCCACCTGCACGTCGACCCCGAATCGGGGTTGCGGGCGGCCGCCAACAAGTTCCGAGCCCGGTTCGAACGAGTCGAGTCACTCGCCGGGGAACGCGGCATCGATCTGCACCAGGCCGACCTGGCGACGCTCGATGCCCTGTGGGACGAGGTCAAACTCGGCGCGTGACCGCCCCCTCGGGGGTCAGCGCTTCTCGGCCTGGGCCAGGAGCGACTCACCGAACCGCTGGCGCAGCTGGTACCGATGCTCGGTGCCTTCCTCGATCGCCCGCTGTGCCTCGTTGACCGACAGTGCGCCCAGCACTTGGAGCAGTCCGACGATCACCAGGTAGGCCCCGAGTGGGCCCCATGTGTCGGGGCCGCTGGATTGGTCGACCGTCGACAGACCGCCGAGGAACTGCGTGGCCGCCAGGAACAGGGCGGCGATCACGTACGACGCCCGGAGCGGACGATGCCGAGCCTCGGCCACGTGAGCGACCCGTTCGAGAGCGAGCAACGGAACCGCCAGGAACACGAGCTGGAGGGCGAAGCCGGACGCCTTGCCGAGCCAGTCGCCCGACTCGGCGATGATCTGTGCTCCGATGATCCAGATACCCAGCAATCCGATCGGCAGGCTGGCCGCCGCCAAGAACGGATCGCGACGTTTGCCGGTCGCGCGCCGGACGTTCACCGTTGCCAACGCGATCCATGCCACGGCGACAGGAATGGCGGCGAAGGCCACCAGGCGCTCGACCTGACGGAGCATGTCGAACAGCTCCCAGGTTCGGTCGATCTGCGTCGACAGCACTCCGTTCGCCCGGTCCTGCTGCCACAGCAACAACACCAGCACGGCGCCACCGACGGTGAGCAGACACAACACGGACATCAAGGTCGCCATGATCAGTCGCACGATGTTCGTGCCGGGGTACAGCGGGCGAGCCGCCGTCAACTCGCCGTGCTGCGACGACCTGAGCCGATCGGCGAGCGACCGTTTCGCCGGGGCGCTGGGTTCGGCCAGGGCTTCGTTACCGGGCGCCGGCGTGATCGTGGTGCGCGTGATGGTCCGACGCGCCTCCTCTTTGCGAGGGGTCGACCCGGTGAAATGCGGGCTCGCCGGCGGTGCAACATCTGTTTCAGGGGACATCAAGCATCAACTCCCACACGGCCATATCGTCCCACACCCCAATCCGCTTGAGTGCGATTACCCCACACGTGACAGAGATGACGGTCCCCTGACATCGCTGGGACATGGCCGAGACGTCGCTGCACATCGCTGGCACACTGTTGACATGCGCGTTCAAGTCGCCCGACCGGCGGAGCACGCCGCCATCGTCGAGCTGCCCTACCGCAGCTCGCTCGAATCGTGGAACATGCCGAACGTGCACCGGGTCAGCGGACTCCACCGTCACGTGGTGAAGCTGGTCGAATTCGACGACGTCTCGTACGTCGTCAAGGAGCTACCCGACGAGCTGGCGCTACGCGAGTACCGACTACTTCGCGAGATCTCCGATGCCGGCCTGCCAACTGCCGAGATGGTCGCCGTCGTCACCGGTCGCAGCGGGGGCGAGGGCATGATCGTCACCCGTCACCTCGATTACTCGGTGCCCTACCGGTCGCTGCTGATGGGCCGCGGGCTGAAGATCCCCTATCTCGGCGACCGCTTGCTCGACGCCCTCGTGGTGCTGCTGGTGCGCATCCATCTGGCCGGCTTCTACTGGGGGGACTGCTCGCTCTCGAACACCTTGTTCCGTCGCGACGCCGGGGCGCTGCAGGCGTACATCATCGACGTCGAGACCGCCGAACACCACGACCAACTCACCTCCGGCCAGCGCGAACTCGATCTGATGATCGCCACCGACAACGTCGCAGGCGGGCTGCTCGACCTGCAGGCCGCCGGCAGGCTCGCCGACGGGATCGACCCGATCGAGGTCGCGCTCGCGATCCGCGACCGCTACGAAGCGTTGTGGGCGGAGATCACCTCCGAGTCGACCGCAGCGATCGGCGACGTCGTGCCCATGCAACGCAGGCTCGAACGTCTCCACGATCTCGGCTTCGACGTCGAGGAGATGGAGGTCGTCACGAACGCCGACGACATCACCGTCAATTTCATACCCAAGGTCGTCGAGCACGGCCACCACACCGACCGCCTGCGCAGCCTCACCGGCCTCACCGCCGGCGACAACCAAGCGCGACGGATGCTGCAGGACATCCAGAGCTACTCGGCCCGATTGTTGGCCGAGACAGGGAGCCAGGTCCCGTTCAACGTGGCCGCGGTCCGCTGGCTCGACCGCGTCTTCGAACCGGTGATGGCAGCGATCCCCACCGAGATGTTCGACCGACTGGAACCCGCCGAGATCTTCCATCAGCTCCTCGAGCACCGCTGGTACATGACCGAGAAGGCCGGCACCGAACTGCCGATGGCCGCAGTGCTCGCCGACTACCTGCAGGTGCTCGCCGATGCTCCGGCCGAACGACGCCAGTTCGACGACCCACTCACGAACGGTCTCGACGCGACGGGTGAGATCGTGATCCCAAACAACGACGAGACGGATACCGTGCAGACGTATGAGTGAGATCGTTCACATTGTCGGCCGCGAAATCCTCGATTCCCGAGGCAACCCCACCGTCGAAGTCGACGTCGTGCTCGATTCCGGTGCGATGGGCCGGGCAGCAGTACCCAGCGGGGCCTCGACCGGCGAGCACGAGGCCGTCGAGCTCCGCGACGGTGGCGACCGCTACCAGGGCAAGGGGGTCCTGACCGCGGTCGGGTTCGTCAACGACGAGATCGCCGGAGTGCTCGACGGGTTCGATGCCCTCGACCAACGAGGGATCGACCGTGAGCTGATCGATCTCGACGGCACCGACAACAAGAGTCGCATCGGCGCCAACGCCATCCTCGGCACCAGCCTCGCCGTCGCCAAGGCGGCCGCGAACGAACTCGAGATCCCGCTGTACCGCCACGTCGGCGGAGCCAACGCCCATGTCCTGCCGGTCCCGATGATGAACGTGCTCAACGGGGGCGTCCACGCCGACAACTCGGTCGACTTCCAAGAGTTCATGATCATGCCGGTCGGAGCGCCCTCGTTCAAGGAGGCGCTGCGCTGGGGCACACAGACCTACCACGTCCTCAAGAAGGTGCTGCACGACAAGGGGCTCGCCACCGCTGTGGGCGACGAAGGCGGCTTCGCCCCCGACCTCGACTCGAACGAGGACGCCATCAAGCTGCTCGTCGAGGCGATCCAGGCGGCCGGCTTCACCCCCGGTGTCGACATCGCGATCGCCCTCGACCCAGCCGTCAGCGAGATCTACCGCGACGGCATGTACCACCTCGACGGCGAGGGCAAGGTGCTGTCGGCGGCGGAGATGGCCGCCTACTGGACCCGCATCGTCGACAGTTACCCGATCGTCTCGATCGAAGACGGCATGCAGGAGGACGACTGGGACGGCTGGGCGGCACTCACCGCTGCTGTCGGCGATCGCTGCCAATTGGTCGGCGACGACCTCTTCGTCACCAACAGCCGGCGACTCCAGATGGGCATCGACCGGGCGACCGCGAACTCGATCCTCGTCAAGGTCAATCAGATCGGCTCGCTCACCGAGACACTCGACACCGTCGAACTCGCCACCCGCCACTCCTACACCGCCGTCATGAGCCACCGCAGCGGCGAGACCGAGGACGCGACCATCGCCGATCTCGCCGTCGCCACCAACTGCGGCCAGATCAAGACGGGGGCACCGGCACGATCCGACCGAGTCGCGAAGTACAACCAGCTGCTGCGTATCGAAGCCGAGCTCGGAGAGGCCGCCGCATTCCGCGGCCGGGCCGCGCTGGCGCCGCGTTGACGCGATCCGACGGCCGCGGCCTGTCAGACTGAGCATCGTGAGCGGCAAGGGAGCATCGACGATCGAGCGGCCGAGCACGCCCCCGCGTGCGTCCGATCACGGCCGCTCACGACTCGGCGACATCACACGCCCCGTCCAGATCGACCGGCGGATCACCAGGCAACGTCGCAGCTCGTTCGTGCTCGCGATCGTTGCGCTGGCCATCGCCGGCGCGCTGGCGGCGGCGTTGTTCTTGTTGCCGATCCAGACCTATTTCAACCAGAACGAGCGGCTCGATCAACGTCGAGATCAACTCTCGCAGCTCGAATCGGTCAACGACGACCTACGCAACGAGGTCGCCCGACTCGGCACCGAGGACGGCGTGCGCGAGGCCGCGCGAGAATCGCTGGGCTTCGTCGAGGCCGGCGAGCACCGCGAATCCGTGCTGCCCCTGCCGGCGGTTCCGATCGACCTGCCCAACGGTTGGCCCTACAGCGTCGTCAACGGCATCACCGCCCTGCGACGTAACCCGCCGCCGCCGGTTGCCGTCACCGAACCCTGAGCGGCGGCGCAACGCACACATTCACCCGCAGCCGGGTGACGGTCACAGATCCGCGCATTGCTATGGTTCGCTTCGTCACAGACGATTTTGACCAGGGGGTTCCCGATGGCAGGCAGCGTGCTCGGAGAGAGGGTTCTTCGCAAGGAAGACCCGAAATTCTTGACCACCGGAGGCGTGTATCTCGACGACCTTCGCGACGCGCGGCTCGACGGGGCGGCGTTCGTCGTGTTCGCCCGGTCACCGATCGCTCATGGCACGATCAACTCGATCGAACTCGGTGACGCCGTCGGCATGCCCGGAGTGATCGGCGTCTTCACCGCCGAGAGCCTGGGACTGTCGCCCGCACCCTCGCCGTTCAACCCTGGGGTCGCACGCACATTGCTCGCTTCGGGGAAGGTGCGCTGGGTGGGTGAGCCGATCGCCGCCGTCGTCGCCGACACCTACGAGCACGCCACCGATGCGGCGCAAGCGATCTATGCCGACATCGACCCGCTGCCGGCACTGATCGACGTCGAGGCCTCACTGGCGAGTGAGATCCACATCTATCCCGACGCCGGCAGCAACGCCGTGTTCGACTCGGTATTCGTCGGTGGCACGCCCAACACGGGTCCCGAGTTCTTCGAGGGCTGCGAGGTGGTCATCAGCGAGACATTGAAGAACCAGCGCGTCGCCCCGTGCCCACTCGAGCCGCGGGCCGCCGCCGCCACATGGGAGGACGGACGCTTGCTGGTGTGGCTCTCGACCCAGCATGCCCAGGGATCGCTCGCTCCGATCGCCGGGGCAGCCGGTGTCGATCCGTCGATGGTGCGGATCATGACGCCTGACGTCGGCGGAGGATTCGGCGCCAAGATCGGCGCGTATTCAGAGGAGCTGCTCGTCGGCGTGCTCGCCCGCGAGACGGGTCGCCCGATCAGGTTCCGCGAGACTCGCAGCGAATCGATGATGAACCTCGGCCACGGTCGGGCACAGCTGCAAAAGGTCACCGCAGGCGGCTCCCGCGACGGCAACGTCACCCACCTTCGCCTCGAGCTGTACCAGGACTCTGGTGGTTTCTGCGAGGTCGGCACCGTACTCGGTGCCGTGATGACACGCGTGATGGCGCCCGCCGTCTACGACATCCCGAATGTCGAGGCCCAGTGCATCTCGGTCGCCACCAACACCAATCCCGTCGTCGCCTACCGCGGTGCCGGTCGCCCCGAGGCGACCGCAGCTGCAGAGCGGGCGATGGACCTGTTCGCCCGCGAAATCGGCATGGATCCCGTCGAAGTCCGGCGCAAGAACCTGATCCCGAAGTTCATGGAGCCGCACACCACCGCGATGGGTCAGGTCTACGACTGTGGCGACTACGAACGCAGCCTCGATCTCGCCCTCGATGCGGCCGGCTACGCCGATCTGCGGGCCGAGCAGGCACGACGGCGAGCCGACGGCGACCCGAGACAACTCGGCATCGGCGTCAGTGTGTATGTCGAGATCACCGGCGGCGTCGACCCCATGCGCGAGGCGGCCAAGATCGAGATCAACGACGATGGCACCGGCACCATCTACACCGGCACCTCGCCACACGGTCAGGGCCACGACACGGCATGGTCGTCGATCGCGAGCGCCCAGACCGGTATCGACATGGCCGACTTCACGCTGGTGTGGGGCGACACCGATCTCACCCCCGAAGGCGGCGGCACGATGGGTTCGCGTTCGTTGCAGCAGGGCGGCGCCGCGGTGAACGACGCAGCGATCGCGCTGGTCGATCGCGCCAAGGCGGTAGCGGCTCGACTTCTCGAGGCCGACGTCGCCGACATCGAGCTCGACGTCGCGACCGGATCGTTCCACGTGGCCGGGACCCCCGCCATGTCGAAGTCGTGGTCCGATCTCGGCGCCGCCGCATCGCCGGGCGAACTCACACAGTCCTCGGTCTTCACGGCCGGCTCACCGACCTATCCCTTCGGATCCCACGTCGCCGTGGTCGAGGTCGACACCGAGACCGGGCTCGTCACGCACCTACGTCACATCGCCTGTGACGATGCCGGCACCATGGTGAACCCGATGCTGCTCGCCGGCCAGGTGCACGGCGGCGTCGCTCAGGGCGCCGCCCAGGCGCTGTACGAGGAGGTCCGTTACGACGACGACGGCAACCCGATCACCTCGAACCTCGCCGACTACACGATGATCTCGATGGACCTGTTGCCCCAGGTCGAGCGGATCCCGATGGAGACACCGACACCGGTCAACCCGCTCGGGGCCAAGGGCATCGGCGAGTCCGGCACGATCGGGTCGACCCCAGCGGTGCACTCCGCGGTGGTCGATGCACTCAGCCATCTCGGTATCCGGCACATCGACATGCCCTGCACACCCCAGAAGGTGTGGGCAGCCATCCAGCACGCCGCCAGCTAGTCGCCCGGCGCGCCGGCGCGCCAGATGACATAGGTGGTGCGTGCAAGGCTTTACTACGGTGACGCGCGTGGGATCGACGATCAGGCAGTTCCGCGTGGCGGTGGCCATGGTGCTGACGGTCTTCGTCGTGGGCACCATCGGATACGCGCTGTTCGGCCTGTCAGCGGTCGACGCGGCGTACATGACCGTGATCACCATCACGACGGTGGGTTACCGGGAACTGCTGGGCGAGGACCTGTCCGACCCCCAGAAGTGGTTCACCATGGCCGTCATCATCACCGGCGTGAGTACCGTGCTGTACACGTTCACACTCGGGGTGCAGGTGGTCGTCGAAGGACAACTCCGTGAGTTCGTCGGGAGGCGCAGAATGGACAAGAAGATCGCCGGGATGCGCGACCACGTGATCGTGTGTGGATGGGGTCGCGTCGGTCGAGCCGCCGCCGAGGACATCGTCAACGCCGGGCGCACCGTGGTCGTGGTCGACATGGATGCCGAGCGAGTTGCCGAACTGGGCATGCCCACGATCGTCGGCGACGCCACGCTCGACACCACGCTGCGGGCCGCCGGGATCGAACACGCGTCGGCGCTGATCGCCGCGCTCGAGGGCGATGCCGAGAACCTCTTCGTGACGCTGTCGAGCAAGGCGATCAACCCCGATCTGTTCATCGTGGCTCGCGCCCGCCAAGAGGAGAGCGTCAACAAGCTCAGTCGCGCCGGCGCCGACCGCGTGGTCAATCCGCAAGAACTCGGCGCCGCCCGCATGGCCTCGTTCGTGGTGCAACCGAACGTCGCCGAGTTCGTCGACGTCGTGATGCACGAACGCTCGATGGACTTCCGAATGCAGGAAGTCGAGATCCTCGAGGGCTCCGCACTGGCAGGCATCTCGCTGCGCGACGCCAACCTCCGGCAGCGAGCCGGGGTGCTGGTGCTGGCGCTCAGGCTCGACGACGGCGCCTTCAACACCAACCCCGATCCCGACACGATCATCCACGCCCACCACGTGATCATCGCGGTCGGAACCGACGACGCGCTCCAGCAACTCGTCGAGGTCTGCGCGTGACAGCAACCACCGCCCGCACCCACGTGCTGCTCGATCTCGACGGAACGCTCAGCGATTCCGAGCCGGGCATCCTGCGTTCGTTGCAGTGGGCGTGCGAGCAGGAGGGGTTCCCGATCCCCACCGAGGCCCAGGTCCGGTCGGTCATCGGCCCGCCATTCGAGATCGGCCTGCCCTCGATCGGCATTCCCGACGACGCGCTCGAGCGGGTGATCGACGCCTACCGAGACCGCTACACCCGAATCGGGGCGTTCGAGAACACGTTGTACGAGGGCATCATCGACATGCTCGACGCACTCGCAGGCCTCGGACTGTCGCTGTCGATCGCCACCGCCAAACCCGAACAGACCGCCCACCCGATCCTCGACTACTTCGGCATCAGCGAACGATTCGACGTGCGCGCCGGCGCCACGCTCACCTCCGAGCGCCGTACCAAGGCGCAGGTCATCGACTTCGCCCTGCGCGAACTCGAGATCCACGCCGACCCCGATCTCGGTGATCACGTGATCATGGTCGGCGACCGCAACCACGACGTGCACGGGGCGATGCACCACGGCATCGCGTGCATCGGCGTCAACTGGGGATACGGCTCGATCCCCGAACTGCTCACCGCCGGCGCGGTCGCGCTCGCCGACACTCCTGCCGAAGTTGTCGAGTTGGTCCAGCAGCCGTACCGTTTGCGACAGCCATGAGCACACAGCCGATCGGAACCTCAGCCAACGGGTCGACCCAGGAATACACGTTGTGTGATCCGCCGCCGCTCGGCGCGCCGCGCAGCAAGGCCGACCGTTTCATGAGGCGTCTGTTACGCCTGCCCGTCGACGGGCCCAAGGCAACCGCCGCCGACGCCCAGAAGGCGTTCCAGACCTCGATCATGGTCGCCACGGTGCGGTGCATGCTGATGTATGTCGTGTTCCCGTTCGTGCTGCCGGCGGTCGGGTTGGCAAGTGGTGTCGGTCCGTGGATCGGGTTACCGATCAGCGTCATCGCGATCATCGCGATCGTCATGAGCATCCGCCGTTTCTGGCGGGCCGATCACTCGAAGCGTTGGCACTACACGGTGCTCGGCACGACCGTGATCGGTTTCCTGATCTACCTGGTCGTCAAGGACCTCAGCAAGATTCTCGGTGGCTGACGCCTCCACCGATTGAACGCATAGAGCGTTTATTGCACCACTCTTTGCGATCTTGGACGTTTCTTGGAACTTCTCCGGCTGCATTCAGGATCGGATCGTGAGACGCTACTCCCGGCGGAAATCGAAGACTGAGGAGTACTGATGCACCCATTTCGAATGCTGGCGGCCGGAGCACTGTCGGTCGGCACGGTCCTGGCCGGCGTCGGCGTCGTGCGGGCAGACGATGCCCCACCTCCGGAGGCAACACCACCGGTGGCAGCGGCCACGTCGAACTTCACCCTGCCGCTGTTCGGTGCCCCTCTGACGATCGATGTGACCACCGACGCCGGTGGCGGGCTGCTCGAGATCGCGTTGAACCCGAGCCTTGCGTACACCGCCACCAACCTCAAACCCAACCATGTCGGCTTCGTCAACACCGACGGCACCGTGAAGGTACGGGTCAGCGCAAAGCACGGCGGCGAGCGGATCTCGCTGCGCGCCGGCGACCCTGTCGACCTGACGGGCCCGGGAAGCTGGGCGGGTGACGTCTTCGGAACCGGGCAGGCCACCACCGTCACCTTCGAGACCGCCATCGCCGGCGACGGGGGTCCCGACATCATCAATGTCGCTGCCTCGCCCGCACCTGCGTCGAACATCGGCGCGACCGAATACTCGACGCACGACGACGATGACGACGATGACGAGAGTCGGCAGTCCGCCTCGGCCACGGTCACGTTCACCGAAGCCGGGCAGACCCGCACCCTCACGATCCGCTTCACGGTAGAAATCGAAGACGGCGTCACCCAGTCGTCGCTGAAGATGGGCCTCTCGAGAATTCGCGGCGAGCAGATCGCCGACGGCCCGGCAGTCGGGCCGCACACGTGGAGCGGAATGCTCTGCGCCGGCCCTGCCACGGTCACGTACGTCGTCGCCGAGGACGGCACCATCTCCGACGTGATGCCGACACCCGACGCGACCGTCAGCGAGAGCGAGCACGGAGTATCGGTCGAGTTCAGCCGAGGCGAGAAGATCTGGATCTCGGTGAAGGGCGACGCGCCTGAACTGGTCGTCGGTGTCAGCAGCAAGATCCGCTGCGACAAGACGGACCCGAAGGTGAACACCCCGGTCGACCCGACCGCCGATCACCACGACGACGATGACGGTGATCACGACGGTGATCACCACGACGACGATGATGGTGATCACGACGACGATCACGACGGCGACCAGCACAAGAGCCACGACGACTCCCACGACGGCGATCGCGGCGACTCCCACGACGGCGATCACGACTGAGATGAAGACCCGCCCGGCCAGGCTCCTGCTCGCAGGGGCCTGGCCGTTCATCGTCCTGGCACTGGCCACCGGGTGCACCTCCGACAACGCGGCCGACAGCCTGACATCGACCACCCAGGCGCAAATCGACTCTGCGGCGCCGCCAACGCTGGCGACAGCCCCGACCCCATCACCGCCGGCAAGCGACACGCCGGCGGCAGCGACCACGGTCCAACTGGCGGTGCCCGACGGCGCCGCACTACTGCAGCAGGGATTCGCCGAGCTCGCCGACGGCTACCACTTCGTGACAACAGCAATGGTGCAGGGAGCGGTCGCCGTGTCGGCAGAAGGCGACCATGTGGGTGACCGCACCCGCCTGGACGTGACCTCGAACGGGGCCACCCTCGGATACATCGTCACACCGGAAGGCAACTGGGTCTCCCAGAACGGCACCTGGCAGGAACTCGACGAGGTGGCACCCGCCTCCGATCCGATCAGCTCGCTGGCGACTCCGATCGATGTCACCGTCACTTCGTACGGCGCCGCCTCGGCAACGCTCTCGGCGACCTACCCGGCGGGTGCACTCGCCCTGCCCGGCGATGCGACGATCACCGTCGTGTTCGAGATCGCCGGTACATCGATCCGGTCGATGACGTACGCCGCGACAGGCGAAGCGAACGCCTCGGTGCGAGCCGACATCAGCCCGCTCACCGATCAGTCGCCGATCAGCGTGCCGTCCGTCGACGGCTGATCGCCTCGACAACGGTTCACCGTCGTCGCTGGTCGTCCCTCGTCGGCGACAGCGGCCTCAGTCGTCGAACGCCAGGAAACTGGCGCCCTCGGAGCGGCTGCTGCGGCCACCCACCTGACCGGAGGATGCCGCCTTCCAGAATGCCCGATAGCTCGGGTATTCGATGTCGGGCGTGACCCAACCGCTGGCGACGAGTTCGTCGTGGAGACGTGGCAGGTTGCTCCACGGCACGCCCATGTCGACGTGGTGGGCGAGATGCCAGCCCGTGTGGTACGGCACCATCCAATAGCGCGACAGCAACGACTGACGAACGACGTGGGTCGTCTCTCGCCGGTCTCGCGAGCGGATCATGCCACCGTGCTCGGCGATCGCCCTGAGCCGATTCGAGACCCGCCACAGCGTGGACCACGACGCGATCCACACCACATAGGCGAGCGGTCGCATGAACACGACCGCCGCACCCAACATCACGACGTGCACGGCGAGGATCTGCAGCGCTTCCGGCTTGCCCTTTCGGATCGCACCGAACAACACCCGGAAATTCTTGTAGGCGCTGATCCCGACGGCATCACGGGTGAGCTTGCGCCGCCACGAATCCGCCGGAATCGGGTACCCGGCATAGAGCGCTGCATCGGGCTCGTCGGGCCCCATCTCGTCTCGATGGTGAGCGAAGTGGGCTCGCCGGTAGGCGAGCATCGCCTGGTACGACGGGTAACCCATCAGAAAGCGACCGGTCCAGTCGTTGGCACGCCGATTCGTGAAGAGCAGCCGGTGCGCCGCCTCGTGACCGAGGATGTTCAGACACACGTGCCCACGCGTCATCAAGATGAAAGCGATCAGATACGACCACCAGGTGTTGATCACGGCGGCAGCGATCACGACCCCGAACGACTGCATCAATGTCGCCGACACCGCGACCACGTTGCGCCCGTTCGGGATCCGGCGCAGATCGTCGCGCAACTCGCGGACCGGCTTGGCCCGCTCGTTGAGCCGATCGGTCGGTAACACGTCCGGCAACAGATCGGGCGACGGCACCAGGTTGGTCCGCGGCGTCAAGGTCATCGACATGCGGTGATGTTACACTACGTGTTCGTTGTGAGCAATGTACGTAACATATTGCCAGACGAGGCCCGCCCGCTCAACGCGCGTTCGCTCGCCCTGTCGGCACTTCTCGGCACCCATCCTCCCCGACTGCCGGCCCGTGCGTTCGTAGCGCTCGCCGACCTGTTCGAGATCCCGAGCGGCACGATGCGAACGGCGTTGTCGCGCATGTTGTCCAACGGCGAGGTTGCTCGAGCCGACACCCATTACGAGCTGTCCGGCCCACTGCTCGAACGCCAGCGGGCGCAAGATGCGGGTCGCCGCGCCCCACGATCCGCCTGGAACGGACAGTGGCGAACGATCGTCACGGCGACCGATCAGCGCGGTGTTGCCGAGCGTCGTCACTTCCGCACGGTGATGGCCAATCATCGCTTCGGCGAGTTGCGGCCCGACATCTGGATGCGGCCGGCGAATCTCGACGGCCCTGCGGCCGACGGCGACTGGATCTGCACCACCGGCCCACTCGACGGTATCGACGCCGCCACCCTCACGAATCGACTCTGGAACCTCGATGCGATCGACGGCGAAGCACGCAGTGCGCTCCGTCGCATCGACGAGCTCGCCGCCTCGACCGACTGGAACGACGAGCGATCGATTCCAGGCGTCTTCACGGCCTCGGCGACCGTGCTGCGGTTCCTGCGCAACGAACCGCTGCTTCCCTCACTGCTGACGCCGAGCGGGTGGCCCGTCGACGAGCTGCGCGTCCGTTATGGAGAGTTCGAGCGCACCCACCAAGCGCTCCTGCGCTCGTTCCTGCGCTCGGCGTGAACCGTCACCGGCACGAATCGGATGCCCGCTCCACTGTGTCGCCTCGAAGAAATTCTTCCCGAGCCGCCGCTCCCGTGGTATCCGGCGGCCCCGATGAGGCATGATAGGAACGGTCGACGATTCGATGTCGACCGTTCAGCACCGACCGCGTCTCAGACCGAGGGGAGTCACAGTGGAGATCAGCGTCACCGTCAATGGGGTCACGCACACCGGGGACGTCGAACCGCGCACGTTGCTCGTTCAATACATCCGCGAGCACGTCGGGCTGACCGGCACCAACATCGGCTGTGACACCTCGTCCTGCGGCGCGTGCAGCGTTCACCTCAACGGTGAGGCGGTGAAGAGCTGCACCGTACTGGCCGTTCAGGCCGACGGCCAGCAGATCACCACGATCGAAGGGCTCGCGGCCGACGATGGCACGCTGCACCCGATGCAGCAGGCGTTCATGGAAAATCACGGTCTCCAGTGCGGCTACTGCACACCGGGAATGGTGATGGCGGCGACGAGTCTCCTCAAGGAGAATCCGAACCCGTCCGAGCACGACGTGCGGATCGGCCTCGAGGGCAACCTGTGCCGGTGCACCGGCTACCACAACATCGTGCAGTCCGTCCTCGCCGCCGCCACGAAGTGAAGCCGAGCGACACGCACGACGACTGAGCGTCAACAAGGACGGGGGTTCCGACGATGACGATGACTGATCAACCACGCACGGTGCTGGGAACGCGCCTGTTGCGCAAAGAGGATCCTGCGCTTCTCACCGGAGAGGCGAAGTTCACCGGCGACATCGCGGTGCCTGGCGCGCTCCACCTCGCGGTGCTGCGCAGCCCGTACGCCAATGCCACCATCAACTCCGTCGACGTATCGGCAGCGCTGGCCCACCCGGGCGTGCGGGCCGCGTACTCGGGGGCCGATCTGGTCGACCTGTGGGCGGCCCCGATGCCGTGCGCATGGCCGGTCACCGACGACATGAAGAGCCCGACGCACTATCCGATCGCGGTCTCGAAGGCCGCATATGCCGGTGATGGTGTGGCATGCGTGATCGCCGAGACAGCGGCGATCGCCAAGGACGCCATCGAACTCATCCGGGTCGACTACACACGCCACGAGGCGGTCATCGGGCTCGAGGATGCGCTTTCTGACCGAGTGGTCGTCCACGACGAGATCGGCACGAATCGGAGCTACACCTGGGATCTCAAGATCGAGGAACACGAAGGTGACATCGATGCCGCGTTCGCTGCCGCAGCGCACACCACCAAGGAACGGTTCGTACATCAACGGTTGATCCCGTCAGCGATGGAGCCGCGCTCGGTGCTCGCGATGCCCCAACCGTTCGGCGGCGACATGACCGTCTACTCGGCCACCCAGATCCCTCACATCCTGAAGATCTTCGTGGCCGTCGTGCTCGGCATCCCCGAACAACAGCTGAGGGTCATCGCTCCCTCGGTGGGCGGCGGCTTCGGATCGAAGCTCGATGTCTACGCCGAAGAGTTCCTCTGCACCGCGCTGGCGCGCAAGCACGGCGTCCCGGTGCGATGGACCGAAGAACGCTCGGAGGCCTCGATGGCCACGATCCAGGGTCGCGCCCAAATCCAGGACATCGAACTCGCCGCCGACGAGGCAGGCAGACTCACCGCGATCAGGGTGCGGCTGCTCGCCGACATGGGTGCCTATCTCCAGCTCGTAACCCCCGGGGTCCCGCTGCTCGGCGCGTTCCTGTACGCCGGCGTGTACGAACTTCCCAAGGCCTACGACTTCTCGTGCACCGGCGTCTTCACCAGCATGACGCCCACCGACGCCTACCGCGGCGCAGGCCGCCCTGAGGCCACCTACGCCATCGAGCGTTCGATGGACTCGCTGGCGGCCCAGATGGGCATCGACCCGCTCGAGCTCCGGCGCCGCAACTTCATCCCCACGGCCAGCTACCCCTACGAAGCATTTTCGGGCCTCACCTACGATTCCGGCGACCACGACGCGGCCGCGACGATGGCCTCGGAGATGATCGACTACGCCGGTCTGCGAGCCAGGCAGGCCGAACAGAATGTCGAGGGCGCCACGAAGCGACTGGGAATCGGCGTGTCGACCTACTTCGAGATGTGCGGACTGGCCCCCTCCCGCGTGCTCGCCTCGCTCAACTACGGCGCCGGCGGCTGGGAGGCAGCGACCGTTCGCGTGCTGCCCACCAACAAGGTCCAGGTCGTCACCGGCACATCGCCGCACGGGCAGGGCCACGAGACGAGCTGGTCGATGATCGCCGCCGAGAAACTCGGCGTCGACCCGTCCGACGTCGACGTGCTTCACTCCGACACTGCGCTGGCACCGTACGGCTTGGACACGTATGGATCGCGTTCGCTGCCGGTCGGTGGCGTCGCGATCGCCAACGCCTGCGACGGCGTGATCGAGAAGGCCAGGCAGATCGCTGCCCACCAGCTCGAGGCGTCCGCAGACGACCTCGAGTTCTCCGATGGTGTGTTCCGCGTCGCCGGCTCACCCGACAAGGAGATGCCGCTGGCGGCGGTGGCGTGGGAGGCCTTCACGGCCCACAACCTGCCCGACGGCATGGAGCCGAACCTCGAACACCACACGCACTACGACCCGCCCAACTTCTCGTGGCCGTTCGGCACCCATATGTGCGCGGTCGAGGTCGACACCGAGACCGGTGAGATCGAGGTGCTCAAGTACGTCGCGATCGACGACTGCGGGGTGCAGGTCAACCCGCTGATCGTCGAGGGACAGGTGCACGGTGGGGTGATCCAGGGCCTCGCCCAAGTCCTCTACGAGGGTGCCGTCTACGACGGCGACGGCAACCTACGGACGTCGACACTCGCCGAGTACCTCGTGCCGGCGGCACCCGACGTTCCGCCCATCACCACAGGGCACACGGTCACGCCGTCACCCACCAACCAGCTGGGCGTCAAGGGTGTCGGCGAAGCCGGCACCATCGGCGCAGCACCGGCCGTCATGAATGCCATTGTCGACGCACTGTCCGGGCTGGGCGTGCACGACATCACCATGCCCGCCAGCCCGCACACCGTCTGGAACGCCATCCAACAGGCCCAAGGAGGCTCTCAGTGATCCCCGCAGCATTCGACTACGTCCGCGCCGGTTCTGCCGAGGAGGCGATCAGCCTCATCGGCCAGCACGGCGACGAGGCGAAGTTCTTGGCGGGCGGCCACAGCCTCCTGCCCCTCATGAAGCTGCGGCTCGCGCAGCCGACCGTCCTGGTCGACATCGGCCGGGTCACAGACCTCTCCTACATCCGCGACGCGGGCGATCATGTCGCGATCGGTGCCCTCACGCGCCACATGGATGTCGAGAACAGCTCGCTGCTCCGCACCGACGTGCCATTGCTCGCCCACGCGGCCAGCCATGTCGGCGACCCCCAGGTGCGCCACCGCGGCACGATCGGCGGCTCGATCGCCCACGCCGACCCCGCATCCGACCTGCCGGCCACCACCTTGGCGCTCGGCGCCACCTATGTGGTCCAGGGTCCGAACGGCACCCGCGAGATCGCCGCCGGCGACTTCTACCAGGGCTTCCTCACCTCGTCGCTGGCGGCCGACGAGATGCTCACCGAGATCCGGGTCCCGAAGATGAACGGCGCCGGCTGGAGTTTCCAGAAGTTCAACCGCCGTGCCCAGGACTGGGCGATCGTCGGTGTCGCAGCCTGGCGCCGCAACGGCGACTCGGGTGTCGCACTCGTGAACATGGGCTCGACCCCCGTGCTCGCTGCGAGCGTGTCGTCAGCACTGGCCGGCGGCGCTTCGATCGAGGACGCCGCCCAGCAGGCCGCCGCCGAGGCCGACCCGCAGGCCGACCTCAACGCCAGCGTCGAGTACCGCACCCACCTGGCCAAGGTGCTGGTGAAGCGGGCGCTCTCCGAAGCATCCAGCTGACCCCCGGCCGGCACGATTCGGCCACCGCGATTCGTCGACGACCCGCCGGGCGACCGGCGGGTCGTTCGCGTGCACGGCACGATCGGGTCGGCTACTGCAGACCCTGGTAGTCGCCGCCGTCGACGTGGAGTTGCACGCCAGTGGTGAAACGCGCCTGCTCGCTGCACAGGAACGCGACGACCTGACCGAAGTCGGAGGGATCGCCGAGTGGCCGATCGGGCAGCACGTCCCCGTAGATCTGGCGCAACCGTCCCGTCAGGTGCAAGCCCGGCTGCACGCTGTTGACGGTGACCCCGTCGGCGGCCACCTCGCGGGCGAGCGTCTTGAGAAACGCGGTCGCACCGGCGCGGGCCGTGTTCGAGAGGATCAACTGCGCCATCGGTTGGCGTACCGACAACGAGGTGATCGCGACGACACGACCCCATGAGCGCTCTCTCATCTCGGGCACCGCGGCTTTGCACATCGCCACGACCGACATCAGGTTCAGGTCGAGGGCCGGCGGGTACGCGTCGACCGGCGTCGACTCGAAGTTGCCGGCCGGCGGTCCGCCCGCGTTCGTCACGAGGATGTCGAGACCCCCGAGCGCCTCTTGGGCCGCGGCGACGAATCGAGCAGCGCCCCCGGGTGTGCCGACATCGGCGACGAGCCCTCTCGCGTTCGGTCCGATCTGGTCGGCCGCAGCTTCGACGCGACCGCGGTCCCGGCTGCAGATCACTACGTCGACGCCCTCGTCGGCGAGCGCCTTGGCGCTCGCGAACCCCAGCCCTGCCGAAGCCGCCGCGACCGCGGCACGCCGCCCTTGAATCCCCAGCTCCATGCCCATTGACCGTACACTCGGCACCAACCCAGGTACAGGTGAGAGATGTCCGACGACCCAGACCAGATCGATCAGCGCCACCTCGACGCGATCGCCGACGCCGACCAGTACCCGTATTGGTACGAGGACGCCGACGAGCCCGACTCGAACCCCACCCTGGTCCGAACCGAGAGCTGTGATCTGTGCATCGTCGGCGGCGGCTACACGGGGCTCTGGACGGCGATCATCGCCAAAGAGCGTGATCCCTCGAGAGACATCGTCCTGATCGAGGCGGCCGAATGTGGGTCCGCTGCCAGCGGGCGCAACGGCGGATTCATGGATGCCAGCCTCACCCACGGCGTCGGCAACGCGATGTCTCGTTGGCCCGACGAGGTCGAGCTGCTCGAAGAACTCGGCGCGCGGAACCTCAACGAACTCGAGGCGTCGATCCACAAGTACCACATCGACTGCGATTACGAACGCTCGGGGGTCATCTCGGTCGCGAATTCCTTCCATCCGCCGTCATATCTCGAAGAGGTCCGGGCCGAGTACGAGCTGCTGCTCAAACTCGGCCACGACGTCGAATGGCTCGATGCCGAGGCGATGCAAGCCCAGGTGCACTCACCCACCTTCACGGGTGGATTGTGGGACAAGAACGGCTGCGCGATCGTCGACCCGGCGCGCCTGGTGTGGGGCCTCAAGGCCGCCGCCGAGTCGCTCGGTGTGCGGATCTACGAGGACACGAAGGCGACCGACCTCAAACGCGACGGCATCGGCGTGATGGTCACCACCCCGCTCGGAGCCATCCGCGCCGGCAAGGTCGCACTGTGCACCAACGCGTTCAAGCCGATCCTCAAGCGGCTCAGCAACTACATCGCACCCGTGTACGACTATTGCATGGTGACCGAACCACTCACCGACGAGCAGATGGCATCGATCGGATGGAAGGGCCGCCAAGGGCTGTCCGAACTCGCCAACCAGTTCCACTACTACCGGCTCACCGAGGACAACCGGATCCTGTGGGGCGGCTACGACGCCGTGTATTACTGGGGCGGCAAGGTATCGAGCGAACTCGAGAGTCGCCCCGAGACCTGGGCAAAGCTCAGCCAGCACTTCTTCGAGACGTTCCCGCAGCTCCACGGCGTCCGCTTCACCCATATCTGGGGTGGCGTGATCGACACCTCCAGCCGCTTCTCGGTCTTCTGGGGGCGGGCGATGGGCGGCAGGGTCGCCTATGCCCTGGGCTACACCGGCCTCGGTGTCGCGGCATCACGGTTCGGGGCCTCGGTGATGCTCGACCTCCTGCACGGCCGGCGCAGTGTCGCCACCCAGACCGAGTTCGTGCAGTCGCGGCCGCTCCCCTTCCCACCCGAACCCTTCCGTTTCGCCGGCATCCAGGCAACGCGATGGTCGCTCGACCGCGAAGACAAGACCGGCAAGCGAAACCTGTGGCTGAGAGGGCTCGACAAGATGGGCCTCGGCTTCGACAGCTGACCCAACGCACCCGATCCACGCACCTGAGCCGCTCATCTGAGCCGCTCATCTGACCCGTACAGCACGACCGACGGCGCCGATGGATATCGGCGCCGTCAGGAAGGTGACCGATCGATGGGTTGCGATCTCGTCACGGCAGCAGCAGGTGATCCCAGTCACCCTCTGGCGCAGGCGTCAACAGACGCTCCCAGTGGTCAGCGGTATAGAACACCGGCGTCACCACCGGCTCGACCGACAACAACAGATGATCCCAGTCACCCTCGGTCGCAGGCGTCACCACCGGCTCCACAGACGTCACCACACGCTCCCAACCATCAGCCGTACGGAACACCGGCGTCACCACCGGCTCCACCGACGTCACCACACGCTCCCAACCATCAGCCGTACGGAACACCGGCGTCACCACCGGCTCGACCGGCACCAACAGGTGATCCCAATCACCCTCGACGGCCGGAGGTGTCACCACACGCTCCCAACCGTCAGCAGTACGGAACTCCGACTGCACCTGCGGCGTCGCGGGCACCAACAGATGGTCCCAATCACCCTCGACGGCCGGAGGCAACAACAGGTGATCCCAGTCACCCTCGATCGCAGCGGGCGCCACGGCGTAGGAGGTGGGGGTCACCAGGACGACGGGAGGATTCAATCCGACCTCCCAATTGTCGACGGTGCGCTGTACCAGCGGCATCACCGGAGGATTGAGCCCCAGCTCCCAGCGGTCGACCGTGCGGACGATCGGCCGCACAACGGGCTCCGGCCGAGCCACGGCGCCGTCCTCGTCGCCGATCATGGCGACGACGGCGATACCGGCGCCGGCGGCGAGGATGCCGGCGAACGCGAGCCAACGCATCCAGCGAACCGGCCGACGCTGCTCCTGGCCGGCCATCTCGTGTTCGATCAACCAGTGCTCGGGAATCGTGAGGGGCGTCTCGTCCAGTGCAGGAATCTGATGCAGCGACGTATCGCCCTCGTGCAGTTCTTCTACCTCATGTCGTTCGAGTAGCCGTGCCATCACTCCTCCCTTCGATCTCTCATTTCCAGTGTGCGCCACACCCCTGGACAGTCACTGCACCGCGCCCCTCCGCTCGCATGCAGATCGCTGAACAGACCTTCGACCCTGCCGTGCCCGTCGATCGCGTGTACACGATGGACTCAGGAGCGGAGGTTCATGGAGCGCGACCATGTCATCCGAGTACTGGGTCCCATCGACCTGCTGACACCGGATGGGCCGCGGTCCGTGGGGAGCGGCAACTGCCGAGCGCTGCTCGGGGCGCTGGTGATGGCCGCCGGCCACGCGGTGCCGATCGACCAACTACGGTTCGTGCTCTGGGGCGTCACCCCGCCCAGATCAGCGGACAACTCGCTGCAGACCTATGTCTCGCGCCTGCGTCACGTGCTGGGAAGCGACGCGATCGTGCACGCCGACCACTCGTACCGACTCGACGCCAGACGCGACCAGATCGACGCGTTGCGCTTCGAGGACCTGCTGGTGCAGGCCACCGAGGCCCGGACAGACCCCTGCGCCTGCCAGGTGCTGTGTCGGGACGCGCTCGCCTTGTGGCGCGGGGAGGCGTTCGGCGACCTGACCGATGCCGAACCGTTCCGACTCGAGGTGATACGCCTCGACGAACTGCGGGTGACCACCATGGAGCTCGCGCTCGAGACCGAACTCGCGCTGGGCAACCACGAGGTCGCCGTCGCCGAGCTCGAGAGCGCCGTTCAAGAACACCCGTACCGGGAGCGCCTGTGGCATCTGCTCATCGAGGCCCTGCTACGTGACGACCGACGCGTCGAAGCACTGCGCTCGTGCCAGGACTTCCGCGACACACTCGCTGACGCGGGTCTCGACGCCGGACACCAGCTGCGGGCACTCGAGCGGCGGATCCTGCGAGGGCCAGAGCCCGAGCGACAACCCCACGGCGACACCGTCACCCACGTCATGCGACCGCCACACAGCAAGACGAGTGGCCCGGTCCCCAACGGATCGTGAGCCGATCCGCATTGGCCCGACGGCCGTCGCTGTGCGCCGAGCGAACCACGCGAGATAGCGTCGCCATCGTGACTCCTTCGGACGTCTTCGACGCGTTGACCCGACACGGCTACCTGCCCGACGACGGGTTGACCACAGCCGTGTTCCTCGCGCTCGAGTTGCAGCGGCCACTGCTGCTCGAGGGCGAAGCCGGCGTCGGCAAGACCGAACTCGCCAAGGTGCTGGCGGCATGGACGGGCGGCGAGTTGATCCGGCTGCAATGCTATGAAGGCATCGATGCGTCCCAAGCCGTCTACGACTGGGACTACGCACGCCAGCTGCTGCACCTTCGGGCTGCCGAGGCGACCGGCGAGACGACCGGACGATCGTCGGATGCGATCGAGGCCGAGCTCTACCAAGAGCGGTTCCTCATCAAACGAGCCCTCCTGCGAGCGATCGGCCACGGCGAGGGGCCGCCGCCGGTGCTGCTGATCGACGAGATCGATCGCGCCGACG
>JAHEDX010000115.1 GCA_024641005.1 Acidimicrobiaceae bacterium | reverse complement strand
ACCGACTGGGTCGAGGACTTCATGATGCGGATCAACGGTGGCGAGGTCTACGACCAGTGGGTCAACCACGAGATCCCCTTCAACGACCCGCAGGTCGTCGCCGCGATCGATGCGGTCGGTTCGTTCGTCAAGAACGCCGACTACCTCGGTGGCGACAACAATGTGAAGGCGATCGCGACCACCAAGTTCCAGGACGGTGGCCTCCCGATCCTCACCGGCGACTGCTACATGCACCGTCAGGCGAGCTTCTACGTGGGCAGCTGGCCGGAAGGCACCAACGTCGCCCCCGATGGTGACATCTGGTACTTCTACCTGCCGAGCCCGGCGGGTGGTCCGAAGTTCATGCTCGGCGCCGGCGACATCTACGCCGCTGCCACCGACAAGCCCGAGAGCTTCGACGTGGTCCGGTACACCGGCTCCGCCGAGTACCAGCTGTCGATCGCCAACTCGCGCAACGAGCTGGGCCCGAACAAGAACCTCGACGTCACGCAGGTCACCGACCCGTTCCTGGCGTCGGTGTTCGCACTGCAGCAGACCGGAGAGGTGTTCCGCTTCGACGGTTCCGACCTGATGCCCGGCGCCGTCGGCGCCGGAACGTTCTGGACGGAGATCACGGCGTGGGTCATCGGTGGCGACACCCAGACCTTCGTCGACAATGTCGAGGCCAGCTGGCCCGCCAGCTGATCACGACCAACTGACGTACTGATCAGAGGGGACCTGGGCATCGCCCAGGTCCCCTCTGCTATCTTTCGGCGGGATGCCAGACACCCGGACCGATAGGAAACGAGGGGACTCATGGGGGATCTGATCTGGGCGCTGATCACAGTGACGCTCGCGATCGGCGGCCTGCTGGCTGTCCTCGGCGGCCTCTACTGGTTGTCGGGAAGGCTGCCGAAGAAGTGGCAAGAGGGTGCGCGCTCGTGGGTCTTCTTGTTGCCCGCGATGGTGGCGATGATCGTGGGCCTGCTGGTCCCGGCGATCCGCACGATCTATCTCAGCCTCCTCGACGACAATGGCAAGGATTTTGTCGGGCTGAGCAACTTCAAGACCGTGTTCACGACCACGGGGACACGCCTGACGGTGTTCAACAGCATGACCTGGGTGTTCGTCGGCACGATCTTCACCACGATCGTCGGATTGTCGGTCGCCCGGTTCGCCGACGGCATGCGCGGTGAGAAGGCGGCCAAGTCGGCAATCTTCATCCCTGGCGCGATCTCACTGGTCGGCGCCGGCATCATCTGGAAGTTCGTGTACGACGGCCCACCCTTCGAGGTCGGTCTTCTCAACAGCATCACCAAGAGCATTCCTGGCCTCCCCGCCAGCATGGGTGGCGACGGTGACCGGATCTGGCTGCTCGAGCGAGGGTTCGGAGGCGCCGAGCCGCCCGCAACGGCACCCGGCTTCAACACCTTCCTGCTGATCGTGATCTTCATCTGGGCGTCGGCCGGCTTCGCGACCGTGATCTTCTCTGCTGCGATCAAGGGTGTTCCCGATTCGTTGATCGAGGCGGCCAAGGTCGACGGGGCGACCGATCGGCAGGCGTTCTACAAGGTGACGTTGCCGTACATCCGTGCCACGATCGTCACCGTGGCCACCACGATCACGATCGGCGGGCTGAAGGCATTCGACATCGTTGCTGCCACCACCGGTGGTCGCTTCGGCACCAGCACGATCGCCAACGAGTTCTACGTGACCAAGTTCGTGCAAGGTCGCGGCGGTCTCGGATCCGCTCTCGCGGTGATGATCTTCATCTTGGTGATCCCCGTCGTGGTGATGAACCGACAAGCCCAGAAGCGAGCAGAGGAGATGATGGGAGCATGAGCATCACACCGAGCGGCGCTGCACTGGGTAACAAGCAGCTGACCAGCGAGGCCAAGCGGCGCAGGCGAAAGCCACTGTCGACCGGTGAGGCAACGAGCAGGAGTCTGAGCAGCCGGCCCGGTCGGATCATCGTGTACTGCCTGATGTTCATCTGGACGGTACCGACCTTCGGCATCCTGGTGTCATCGTTCCGGCCCGAGATCGACGTCAAGACGTCGGGCTGGTGGACGTGGTTCACCGACCCTTCGGTCACCTTCGAGAACTACCGGCGGGTGTTGTCGTCCGCCCCCGGTGACGACAACATGGCGAAGTTCTTCATGAACTCGCTGATCATCACGATCCCCTCGGTGATCCTGTCGGTCGGCATCGCTCTGCTCGCCTCGTACGCGTTCTCGTGGATGAAGTTCAAGGGCCGTGACTGGTTGTTCGTCGCCGTGGTGGCGCTGTTGATGGTGCCGCTGCAGATGGCCCTCGTCCCGCTGCTGCAGCTGTTCACCGGTGGCGCCCACATCGGCTCGGTGACGATCTTCCCTGACCTCAACCTCACCGGAACCTACGTCGGGGTCTGGATCGCTCATGTGGCGTTCGGCCTGCCGTTCTGCATCTTCATCCTCAAGAACTTCGTGTCAGCGCTGCCCAAGGAGCTGATCGAGGCGGCTCGGGTCGACGGGGCCGGGCATGCCACGACGTTCGTCCGGCTGATCGTGCCGTTGTCGGTACCGGCGATTGCGTCGCTCGGGATCTTCCAGTTCATGTGGATCTGGAACGACTACCTGATCGCGTTGATCTTCGCCGGGCGCGAGAAGGCCCCGGTCACGATGAAGCTGGCCCAGGTCGCCGGTGAACGTGGCAACGCATGGCACCTGCTCACTGCAGCCGGCATGGTTTCGATGATCCTGCCGATCTGTGTGTTCTTCGCTCTCCAGCGCTACTTCGTGCGCGGTCTGCTGGCCGGAGCCGTCAAGGGCTGACCCGACGTCCACGGCGCGGCGCGAACCGTCCCGCCCCTGCCGCGTACTCGGCATAGTCGTCATAGGTCGCCGCCAGCCGCCGTTCTTCCCACGCGGCTTTGCCGTTGAAGAACGCCAACGTCAACATTCCGACAGCCAGCGTCACGAAGCTGCGGCTGCGTACCACGAGCCCGGCCGCTATCAGCAGCACCCCCGAGTAGATCGGGTGTCGGACGTACCGGTACAGACCGTCGGTGCGCAGGCTCGCACCCTGTTTCGGTTCCGGGGTCGCGGTCAGCGATGGGCCGAGATATCCCATGCCTGTCAACGCGATCCCGGCGCCGGCGACGAGCAGGATCGCGCTCGCGACCGACATCCACGTCGGTTGCTGCCAGTCGGTCCCCGTGGGCAGCGCGACGAGTGCGCCGAGCAGGACGACCTGCACGGCGACGAACAACCAGCCTGTTCGTCGCGACGAGATCACGGGTTCGCGTCCCGGGTGTCGAAGTACTCACCGAGCACGGCCTTCGTTCGCTCCAGCGAGCGTTCGAGGCGGCCGCGCTGCCCGGCAGAGAGGTCGTCGCGTGCCAGTTCGTGGTCGACCAGCAACACCGTCCAGCCCGCATCCTTGTCGACCCAGGTGGGGTGTGCGATCGGTCGCCCCACCGTGACATCGCCCCGTTCATCAACCGTCATGTCGACCGTGACGACTGCAGCGTCCTGACTTGCCGCCGGCCAGCGGCTCGAGGTCGGAAGGTTCGACAAGATGTTACCGAGGCCGAACAGCACCCAGATGCCGTTGATCTGCTCGATCGGCTGCACGACGTGGGCGTGATGGCCGACCACCAGATCGATCGCTCCGCTCGCCGTGATCTGATCGGCGACGGCGTATTGGAAGCTCGTGGGCCGGTGCACACCCTCTTCGCCCCAGTGCATGCTGACGATCACGACTTCGGCTCCGAGCTCGCGTGCTCGGCGGGCATCGTCGATGATCCGATCGGGGTCGATCACCGCCGAGCGCCATTCCTCCCCCTCGGGGAGGGACAGCCCGTTGTAACTGAACGTGTACGAGAGATGGCTGATCACGATGCCATTGACATCGAACACGTGCGGCTCGATCTCCGCCGGCACGCGCGCCATGCCCGATTGCCCCAGGCCTCGCGCCCCGAGCACGTCGACGGTTCGGTCGATACCGGCGGTCCCGCGGTCGGCGGTGTGGTTGCTGGCGGTCGAACACCGGTCGTAACCGGCCGCCGCGATGGCATCGGCGATCTGCTCGGGGACCCCGAACCGCGGGAAGGTGGTGAAGTCCTCACCTTCGGGTGCGATCGGCGTCTCCAGGTGGCAGACCGCGAGGTCGGCCGAAGCGATGACGGGGGTCAACCCGGCCAACATCGGGGCGAAGTCGTAACCGGCCCCGCCGGCAGTGGCGGCGGCGTTGCGTGCGGCCTGCCTCCACAGCGGGCTGTGCGCCAAGGTGTCGCCGGTGAATGCAAGGCTGATCTGCACGGAACCCCTCGGTTCCGCGGCGCTGCCGATGCTCGTGGTGCTGCCGGTGCTGCTCGAGATCGGACCTGACATCACGGTCGAACTCGATGTGCTCGTGTCCGAGCCCCGTCGAGGCGACTCGATCGATGCCGCCGCGGTGGTGGTGGTCGCAGCGGCTCGTGCCGCATGCGTGGCGCTGTCCGAGGCCGAGCACGCGGCACCAGCCACTACCGAAGCGGCGACGAGCAGCGACCAGGACGCCGGGACTCCTCGTTCACGCTCGTTCGGGCGACGGCGGGCCATCGAATCAGCATCGCGCACGCGACCCGGGTTCGCGGGTCGTTACCGTTGCCTGCATGGCACTGGCGAACGAAGCATCCGAGCACGTCGACCGGATCTGGGACGGTCTCGTCCCGGTGTTGCACGACTACATCGCGATTCCGAACGTCAGCGAAGCATTCGACGCCGACTGGCAAGAACACGGATACATGCAGCAGGCGGTCGATCTGATCCGTGGCTGGTGTGCGGCTCGATCGATCGAGGGAATCACGGTCGAGGTGCACGAGATCACCGGCCGCACGCCGGTGATCCTGATCGAGGTGCCGCCGTTCGGTGCCAAAGCCAGTCACGAGGCGACCGATGACACGGTGCTGTTGTACGGACATCTCGACAAGCAGCCGGAGATGGAGGGGTGGCGCGAGGGTTTCGGGCCGTGGACGCCTGTGCTCGAAGGTGATCGACTGTACGGTCGCGGCGGCGCCGACGACGGCTACGCGGCGTTCGCGAGCCTGACAGCGATCGAGGCGATTCAGGTCGCGGGCGGTTCGCACGCCCGATGCGTGGTGCTCATCGAGGCGAGCGAAGAGTCCGGGTCGCGTGACCTGCCTGCCCATGTCGAGGCGCTCGCCGACCGGATCGGCTCGCCGAGCCTCGTCGTGTGCCTCGATTCGGGCTGCATCGACTATGACCGCATGTGGGTCACCACCTCGTTGCGCGGTCTCGTCAGCGCGGTGCTCACCGTCGACATCGTCACCGAGGGGCTCCACTCGGGGGACGCCTCGGGCATGGTTCCATCCACCTTCCGGATCGCACGTTCGTTGCTGTCGAGGATCGAGGACGAGACCACCGGTCGCGTGCTGCTCGACACCTGCCAGATCCCGATTCCCGCTGATCGCCTCGAACAAGCCGCTGCGACAGCGTCCGAGATCGGAGCCATCGCCGACCGGTATCCGTTCGTCGACGGGGCCGCCGCAACGAGCGATGATGGTGCCGAACAGCTCTTGTCGCGCACGTGGCGTGCGTCGCTCAGCGTGGTCGGTGCCGACGGTCTGCCACCGACCGCGCGTTCGGGCAACGTGCTGCGACCCCGCACTGCGCTCAAGTTGTCGCTGCGGCTCCCGCCCACGGCAGATCCTGCAGCGGTCGCCGGCGAGCTGTCCGATGTGTTGCTGGCCGATCCGCCCTATGGCGCTCGCGTTGGCCTGTCGCACATCGAGACCGGGCCGGGCTGGAACGCTCCGGCACTCGTCCCGTGGCTGGCGACTGCGATCGACGACGCCTCCAGCGTCGCCTTCGGGCAAACGGCGCGGCTGTTCGGCGAGGGCGGTTCGATCCCGTTCATGGGGATGCTCGGAGCGCGCTATCCCGACGCTCAGTTCGTGATCACGGGCGTGCTCGGCCCCGATGCCAACGCCCACGGCCCGAACGAGTACCTGCACTTGCCGACCGCTCGGCGATTGACGCTCGCCATCGCCGAACTGATCGACTCGCATGCGCATCGTTCATGATCTCCGCACGATCGGATCTCCGATCGTGTTGGCTCTCGCAGCGACGACGCTGGCCGCGTGCTCGTCGACCTCGGCTGCGCCGGCGTCGACTCCGAACCCAACGGTGAGAACACTCGCGGCGACGTCGACCGTCGCCGCCACGACGACCCCCACTACAACGACCTCCTTGGCGTCGACCAGCACGACCTCGACCAGCACGACCTCGACGACTACATCATCGACCACCAGCACCACCACGGCGCCGACGTCGCCACCGGTCACGGCGACCATCCCGCCGGCGCCCGCGATCGCTGCCGTCGACGCGATGGCCTTCCCGACCGATACCGAGATCGAGATCGGCCGGTCGATCGAGGGTCGCCCGATCACGGTGATGCGGCGCGGCGATCCGACGGGTGCACGCGTGTTGGTGGTCGGAGCGATCCACGGCAACGAGGATGCCGGCGTAGCGGTCGTCGATCGTCTGATGACCGAATCGCTGCCGGAAGGTGTCGAGCTGTGGCTGGTGCGTTCGATGAATCCCGACGGCCAGGCCCATCAGGTGCGCCAGAACGCGCGGGACGTCGATCTCAACCGCAACTTTCCCGAGAACTGGGGCCTGCTCGGCCAGCCGGGCGACTGGCAATATGCCGGGACCGGTCCGGCGAGCGAGCCCGAGACCCAGGCGATGGTGGCGTTGGGTGACGCAGTTCGTCCCGACCTGATCCTGTGGTACCACCAGGACCTCTTCCGGATCAGTCCCGGCTCGGGTCGTAGCGGCGAGATCCGCACGAGGTATGCGACGATCGCAGGCCTCCCGATCGTCGAGATCACCGGCGGTACCTACACGGGCACGGCGTCGCAGTGGTCGCGTACGGTACTCCCGGATCTCGGTGTGGGCATCACGGTCGAACTCGGTCCGACCGTGAGCGACACCGAGGTATCAGATCACGTCACCGCAGCGCTGACGATCGCCACCGAGTTCTTCTGACTCGCGCAACGGTGTGGTGCCATGCACCACACCGTTACGTCAGCGAGCGAACCAGTCGCCTGACTCGATCGGGGTCAGGTCGAGCCCGTTGCCGTACTCGTACGCCCATGCCGCCATGCCGCGGCCGGTGGTCACCTCGACACGTCGGTACAAGCCGAGCACGGTGTCCTCTTCCTCGTCGAGCACCGAGAGCGCCTCGTCGAGCCGATCGATGCGTAACAGGTAGGTGCGACCTACGATCGTCCGTTCGCCGCCGAAGATCGCAGCGGGATAGTCGAGGCCGGTGTCGTACAGCAGACCCGTCACGGTGTCGTCGACGCCTTCGTCGGCGGCGAACGGTTCGAGGAACGACCAGCGAACATCGCCGGGCCGCAGCGTTCCGTAGACGAACAGGTACCGATGCATGTCCGGCTATTCGACGCCTTCCAGCGCCCGGTCGAGATCCTGCTGCATCGACGGCGCAGCGAGACCGATCACCGTGCCCTGCGTGGGTACGGCATCGTTGTGGCAGATGAAGCTGAGCTGGCCCTCGAAAACCCGCGCGATCGGGAGGAACTGACCTCCGCCGGCCGCAGTGGTGGTCGACGCACCAGCAGGTGCCGCACGCACACGCCAGCCCTGCCGGGTCCGTTCGTCGATGGTCCCGTAATCGAGGCCCTCGATACCGATGATGCGACCGAGTAGTTCCTCCGGCAAGGCGGCGCTGCGGCGCTTCTCGCTGGGAGCGAGCTGGAAGGTTTCCCGCCGTCCGAACACCCGGGCGAAACGTGTGGTCGCCAACGCGTTCACCTCGTCGTTCGATGTGAGCGCCAGGATCCGACCGATCCCGCGCAGGTCGAGTTCGTGGGTGGCCTCGTCGGTGAGCACGCTCAACCGGCGCGCCGGGAGGCCGAGCGCGACCGACCGCGTCACGTTGTAAGGATCGGTGTCGACGAGCATGGTCGTGACATCGAGATCGCTGAGCGTCTTGGCCAACCCGCGCGCGATCGAGTGGGCGCCGACGATGAGCACTCCGTTGGCACGCGCCTCCGCCAGACCGAGTTTGCGGGCGATCGGCCCGGCGAGAAATCCGTACACCACGATCGTGCCGATGATCACCAGGAACACGATCGGCACGATCAGCTCGGCCCCTCGGACGCCCTCCTCTTCGAGGCGGATCGCGAAGATCGCGGAGACGGCCGCGGCCACGATGCCCCGGGGCGCCATCGACATCAGGAACAGTCGCTCCCGCC
>JAHEDX010000049.1 GCA_024641005.1 Acidimicrobiaceae bacterium | reverse complement strand
CTCCCATCATCGAAGTCGACTGATCGAGCCCCGAGGCCGACCATCGACACCTTGACCCGACGCCAGGCCTACGAACGGTCACAGCGGCGTCGCTCGATCGTCGTTGCGGCTACGAGCACGGTCATCGCCATCACGGCGGTGGTCGTGCTCGTTCCGCTGACGCCCGGTTGGCCAAAGGTCAAGCGGTCGTTCTTCAACGGCCATGTGTTCGTCGAGACGTTCCCCGCACTGATCCGGGCATTCTGGCTCGACGTCAAGATCTTCCTGGTGGCAGTGCCGTGCATCTTCGTGCTGGCGCTGTTGATCGCTCTGGCCCGCAACACCCGCAATCCAGCGTTGTTCCCCCTGCGGGCCTTCGCAGCGGTCTACACCGACGTGTTCCGGGGGATCCCGGTGATCCTCACGATCTACCTCATCGGGTTCGGCGTGCCGGGACTCGGGCTGTCCCGTGAGTGGGGCCGTCCCGTGATCTGGGGTTCGGTGGCGCTGATACTCGCCTACTCGGCGTACGTCTCAGAGGTCTTCCGGGCCGGCATCGAGAGTGTGCACGAGAGTCAACGCGCCGCCGCCCGGTCGCTCGGCATGACCAATGGCCAGACCATGCGATCGATCGTGCTCCCCCAGGCCGTTCGGCGAGTCGTCCCGCCCTTGATGAACGACTTCATCAGCCTGCAGAAAGACGTCGCCCTGGTCAGCCTCATCGGCCCGGTCGAGATCCTCCGGCGGGCAGGAATCGAGAAGTCGCTGTTCGCCAACTTCACGCCGTATGTCGGCGCTGCGGTCATCTTCTTGGCGGTGACCGTTCCGCTGACCCGCACGGCCGACTACCTGATGGCTCGCCAACGCCGGCGCACGAGTGGAACGGCGATCGCATGAAGCTCCGCATCTCCGGTGTCGTCAAGTCGTTCGGCACGACTCGCGTACTCGACGGGATGGACCTCGACGTAGCCCAGAGCGAAGTCATCTGCCTGATCGGCGCATCCGGATCGGGTAAGAGCACATTGCTGCGCTGTATCAACCTGCTCGAGCCGATCGACGACGGCCAGATCCTGCTCGACGGCGACGACATCTCGCAGCCTGGCCGCGATCCAGATCCCATCCGCCGCCGGATCGGCATGGTGTTCCAAAGTTTCAATCTGTTTCCGCACATGTCGGTCGTCGACAACGTGGCGATCGGCCCGCGCAAGGTGCTCGGCGTCAGCGCTGCGGTGGCCCGCGAACAGGGTCGGGCGCTCCTCGACCGGCTGGATCTCGCAGATCGCGCCGACGCCTACCCCGATCATCTCAGCGGCGGGCAGCAACAGCGGGTCGCGATCGCCAGGTCGCTCGCCATGAATCCCGAAGTGATGTTGCTCGACGAGATCACCTCGGCCCTCGACCCGGAACTGATCGGTGAGGTACTCGATGTCGTGCGCGATCTCAAGCGTGACGGCATGACCATGTTGCTCGCCACCCACGAGATGGGATTCGCCCGAGAGATCGCCGATCGCGTCTGTTTCCTGCACCGAGGCAGGATCCTCGAAGACGCTCCACCCGACCAGCTGTTCAGCAACCCGAGCGAGCAACGAACACAGCAGTTCCTCCAACGGGTGGTCGACGCCGGGCGGATGTGACTGACGCCCACCGACTCCGATTTGTGTTGAAAGCACGTTCAATCGGTGCAGGCATGCCGTAGATTCGCTGTTCGTGCCCACCCGGGTCGCGCCGCGACTTCCGATCATCCGGTTTCTCGAAGAGCGAAGCCGTACCCAGCGTCGAGTCGCTGCGTTGATCCTGGCACTGTACGTGTCGCTGGCGGTGCTCCGAGCGGTCGGCCGGACGATGATCGATCGTTGGTGGTTCCAGACCGTCACCGATGCTCCGATCTGGGCCAGGCGCACGCTCGCGCAGCTGCTGCTCGGCATGGGCAGCGCGGCAATCGTGTTGCTGGTGATCGGTGGATCGGTCTTCATCGTGCTGCGGGCCGGCAGCACGAATAGAGACCGAACCCTCCGAGCCATCGAGCGCTACCACGAACGGGTCGGGCCGGCCCACCGCTGGATGCTGATCGCCCTGTCGGGGTATCTGACCTGGCACATCGGGCGTGCCGCCGCCGGTCAATGGCAGCTCTGGCTGCTCTTCCGGCACGGTGGCGACACCGGGACCACCGTGTCAGAACTCGGTGGTGACCTCGGCTTCTATCTGTTCCGGCTGCCGTTCCTGGTCGCTGCCAGCAACTTCCTGCGTCAGCTGGTCCTCGTAGCCATCGCCGTTTCGGTGTTCGGTCACGCGGCGTCGGGCGAGCTGCGCTGGTTCCGTGGGCCCCACAAGTCGTCGGCCGTCGCCGTCACCCATCTCGCGGTGCTCACCGCCACGTTCCTCGGGCTGCAGGCCGCCCACGAGATCGTCGTGGCGCGAGCCCTCACCGCTACGAACCGAATCGGCGCGTTCGACGGGCCCGGCTTCACCGAGGTCAACGTCACGCGGCCGGCGCTCGTGATCACGTCGATCAGCTGCATCGCAACAGGATTCGCGTTCGTCGCCGCTGCCACGACGCGCCGATGGCGGATCCCTGTCGTCATCGCCGCCGGCGCTGCGGTGCTTCACGTGCTCGGTCTCGTCGCCGCCCCCGCACTCAGCGAGCGCTTCCTCGTCGCCCCCGCCGAGGCGCAACGGCAGCTCTGGTCGATCGAGCACAATCTCGATGCCACTCGGATCGCCTACGGACTCGAACAGGTGAACATCGAGAGGTCGGATCTCGTCGATGGTGCCCCCGCTGGCACGCCACCGGTCTTCGGCACCGAACGCGGCGTACCGCTGTTCGCGACTTCGTCGATGGTGTCTGCATTGCAGGTCCTCGCCGGCACCGCCGGCACCAGGGTGCGCAACGTCGACCTCGCCGCCTACCGACTCGATGGCACCAACCGACCCGTGTACACCGCGGCCCGACCGTCAAGTCGCCCGGATCTGCCGGAACGGGGCTGGGTCCAGGACCATCTCGTCTACACCCACGGAGATGGCGTGATCTCGCTGGCAGCCGATGTCGCCGCCGTCGACGGTCGACCAGACCTGACCGAGATACCGGCGCTGGCCGACACGGCCCACAGTCCGATCTACTTCGGCGAGGGCTTCGACAACTGGTACGTGATCACGGGGACCCACCGGACCGAGGCCAACGGAGCCGTCTACGAGGGGGACGGAATCTCCCTCGGATCGTTCGGTCGACGACTGGCGCTCGCCTTCGCGGTCGGTGAATCCGAACCGCTGATCAGCTCCGAGCTCACCGGCGAATCACAGTTGTTGTACCGCCGCGGGCTCGCCGAACGCATCGGATCCCTGGCCCCGTTCCTCACCCTGGACAACGATCCCTACGTGGTGATCGACGGAAATCATGTGGTCTGGGTCGTCGATGCCTACACCACTTCCCACACCTACCCATATGCCCAGTTCCTGCCCAACGGAGCACCGGCCAACCTCAAGGGCTCCAACTACGTACACGCCTCGGTGCTCGCCACGGTGGATGCGGGCGACGGCAGCGTCCACCTGTACCGGACCGACGACGCACGCAACGACCCGATTCTCGATGCCTGGGCGAGCGCCTTCCCTCACCTGTTCGAATCCATCGATCAGCTCCCCACCGAACTGGCCGACCACATCCGCTATCCGGAGGATCTCTTCGCAGCACAGACCTTGATGCTCGGCCGCTACCACGCCGAGGACGCCGAACAGCTCTTCAGTGGTGTCGACCGTTGGACGGTCAGCCCAGCCGTCGTCACGACCGTCGGCGAGGATTCGACCGGGCTCGCACCCGCAGTCGACCTGTTCGCCACCGGCGAGCAGTTCGAGACGACCCGAACCTTCGGACCGGGCGCATCGGGCAATGTCGGGGCGACGCGGGACGAACTGGCGGCGATCGCCGTCGCGACCCACTCGATCGACCGTTCGATGTCGCTGATCGTGCCGGACGGCGAACGGATCGGCAGCCCCCAGGTCGCACAGAGTGCGATCGACGCCGACCCCGACCTCGCCCAGCAGATCACGTTGCTCAACGCGAATGGGTCGCATGTCGAGTTCGGTCCCATGACCCCCGTACTCGCCGGCGACGGCGTCGTGTGGGCACGATCGATCATCGTGATCGGTACGAGCACAGCGTCGGCGCCGAGGCTCTACGGCGTCGCCGTGGTGTCCAAGGGGCTGGTGCGTGTCGGCCCGACGCTGCAGGCTGCGCTCGAGCTCGCTGGTTAGCCCTCGGCCGAATACGCCTCGATCACTTCGTCGATGGGTCCGTCCAGTCGAATCAACCCCTCGTCGAGCCACAGTGCCCGCTCACAATAAGTGCGGAGTTCGGGGAGCGAGTGATTGACCATCAGCAAGGTCCCGGCGCCCGAGATGATCTCCTCGATTCGCTGCCTCGACGTGGCGCGGAAGCGACGATCGCCGACCGCGAGCGCCTCGTCGATCAGCAGGATCTTCGGTGTGATCGCGGTCGCGAGCACGAAGTGCACCCGTGCCCGCATGCCCGACGAGTAAGTGTTGAGCGGGCGGTGGATTGCCTCGCCGAGCCCGGTGAACTCGACCAGTTCGTCGACGCGATCGTCGGCTTCGTCGGCGGTCATTCCGAGGGCGAGACAGCCGAGTCGGATGTTGCGGTAGCCCGAGGCCTGCGACAGCAACGCGGCGCCGACACCCATCAGCCGCGGTTCTTCGGCGACGAGTACTTCACCAGAGGTGACAGGCAGGACACCCGCAAGGGCCGACAGCAACGTCGACTTGCCCGATCCGTTGAAGCCGATCAACCCCACAGCCTCGCCCTCACGTACGTCGAACGTGACTCCGCGCACCGCGTGGACGAGTGTGGTGCGCGATGCCGAGCGGTCGACGAGCCGTGCTCGCAACCCGCCTTTCGCGTCACCCCGCACCTCGTAATCGACCGTGACGTCGGTCGCCCGGATCGACAGCTGTCTCGGATCAGGGCTCACTGGCGACCGTATCGGTACTCGGCGGCCACGAAGAACCGAAACCCGATGACCAGGATCGCTGCACACAGCAGGATGCTCTGAAGAGTTTCCATCGGATTGATCGGAGTACCCAGGAACACCCACCGATACAGGTCGAGAATCCGAACGATCGGATTCCAGACGATCAGACGGTGCAACCAGGCGTGGCTGGTGTTCAGATACCGCTCGATCGGGTACATCACGCCCGACAGGAACTGCAACAGCCGGAAGACGAACGGGATGATCTGTTGCATGTCGCGGTAGGAGTCGTTCAGACGAGCCGCGATGAATGCCCCACCGAGATTGAGCATCGAGTGCACGACCAGGACCAATGGAAGCGCCAGCCAGCGCCGAGAGATCCCCTCGCCCGTGCCCAGAGCGACGAGCGCGACAGCGCCGAGCTCGAATGTGAACGTCATCACCTCACCGATCACGACCGAGACCGGCAAGAGCGCACGCGGGAACCGTACGGCGCGCATGAGACCGAGATTCGCCGAGATCGAGGTGGCTCCACCGAGCACGCAGTTCGACGTCAGGCGGTAGGCAAACACCCCTGTCGTCAACCAGAGCAGGTAGTTCGGAATGCCCCGATTGACGCCGAGCAGACCCCCGAACACGATGAGGTACACGGCGACCGTCAACAGCGGGTTGACCAGGTGCCACACATTGCCCAGGAACGTGTTCTGGTGTCTGGCCCGCACGCTCTCGGCAGGCATCGCAACGGCGAAGTCGCGGCGACGCCACATGGCCTCGAGATAGGCACGCGACGAAGTCGAGATGTCGAGGGGTCGTAGCCCGGCGGCGATATCCGGCGTTTCCATGATGGCCAATCAGGCGAAATGAATCTATCGACCATTCGCCGGCACTCGGCGCCACCGACGATCCACCGGCCGGCGTTCCGAGCCGGACACGGTGAACGGGCACCCGAGCAGGAGGGGCCGGACGAGCAGGCCGACGTGGGTCACGGTCGGCGCCAAGGGGCCGCTTCCGCGTCACCGACGACGACCGCAGCGAGTGAACCCGAGCGTCATGACGGGCGTTCCCCCGGTCGGCGTCAGTTCCTACAATCTGCCGCTGATCCGGCAGGGCAGATTGAGGTGTAGGCAGTGCATGACCTCGTTGTCGAGTTTCTCCTGGTTCCAGGTGTTCCAGAAGTCGGCGTGACCGGTCAGGATGGCGCCCGACGAGAGGGCCAGACCGTCGAGCAGGTCGGGCGCCACGGGAGGGAAGTCGATCGCCAGCTGCAGCTGCAGCAGATGCACCGGATGCGTCTCGGGGCACTGGCCGGCAGCCGAATACGCCACATGCAGCGCGGGTTCGGGGATCACCGGGCTTCGCTCGTGGACACCGTCCCAGCAATCCTGGAAGGTGATCGTCAGTCGCAGGCTCGGAGCCCCCGTGCAGTCGGGCGGGGTCGCCCAACGCTCCGCACCCGTGAAACACGACCACGAAACGACCGACAGCGGCTGTGGCTCGACAGCTGTGTGATCGCCGGCGACCAGCATCATGCCCGGCGGATATGAAACGACTGCGAGTGGGTCCACATCAGGTCCGGCCCGGTAGTAGGCGACCGCCCGGATGGGTTCGATGAAGTTCTGGTCCTCGTCGATCAACACCGGCGTCCAGTAGGACGCCGTGTCGGCTTGCTGATCACACGTGGTGCCGCCCCCGAGCAATTGCTCCTCGGTCGCGTCGGCGTTCGAACCGACGGCACCGAAGAACTGATGAAGATGGCTACCACCTGGCTCACCCGGGTGAACGATCGGATCGTCGGGTAGGTAGTGGCTGAGCTTGCACTCCACCGCGAACTGCCCGACCCGGCCCTGCGGCCCAGCGATGATGCGATCGGGAGCGGCGAACATCTGCCCGACACCGCTCGCCGAGCCAGCGTCGCTGGATCCGCATGCGCCTGTTGCGAGCAGCAGGGCGACGAGAGCGAGTCGCTCAGCTCGCGGGGAGATCCGGAACCGTGATCGCATCGAGATCGACAGCGAAAGGCACATCGGTCGCCGGGTGCGCCGGCGCGGTCGCGGCGTCGGGCATGCCGTCGTGGGTACCGAGTTCGGGCAGGGGCGCTTCGCGCCAGTCGACCTCTCCCGGCAATGTCGCCTGTTCCGCGAGCCAGCGGATCACCTGCAGGTCGCCCGCCGTCCAGTCACCTCCGCTGCCCTCGCCGTCACATGGTGCGAGCGCCTGCAGATCGAGGGGTGCCGACGTGGTGAACACGTTGCCCGACAGACAGTTCCCGAACGTCGAGATGTCTCCGTCCGCGGAGGCAACTGCAATACCTGCCTCGCCGCTGTTGGTCACAACATTGTCGCGCACGACATTGTTCATCGAATCCCACAAGATCGCGCCCTCGGGGATCGCGACGGGCATCTGCTTCTGCTCGTCACACGAGATCGTCCACTCTTCCGGAGTAGGCATGTCGTCGTTCGGAGCCTCCTCCAGATACGGCACCATGCCGATCCCCGTGCGGAAGTGATTGTCGATCCGGTTCCGCTCGATCACGTTGCCGATGCCACCGGCGATCACGATGCCGTTGCCTTGGGCGAGCAGAGCCACGTCGATCGCAGGAGTGTCGGCCTGGTTGTTGTCGTAGACCAGATTGCCCACGATCGTCGTTTCGCGTTCGGGGTAGCACAGCTCATAGCTGCCCGAGTTCGGCACGATCCCTGCACGGTTGTTGTGCCAGACCGAGTTGACGATCAGCAGGTTGCCACCCGAGTTGGTACCCGAGTAGCCGAGTCCGTTGTTCGATGAGATCACATCGTCGACCACCGCGTCGCACGGATAACACTGCCCGATGTAGATACCTGCATCGCGACTGCCGATCGTGTGCGAATGCTCGATCTGTCCGCCGACCGAGTCGAACGCGTAGATGCCGTAGTCACCGGTGCGATACGTGTTGATGTACGAGGCGCGGTAGCCAGTCGACGACACCCAGAACACCCCATTGTTGGTGTAGTTCATCGCGGTGAGGTTCTCGACGGCGACGCCGCTCGCTCCGAGCACACGGATGCCGTTGTCGAGTTCGAGTTGTCCGTCGAGCACCACGCCATCGCGATCCAGCCCACGGATCGTGAGGTTGTCGGTTTGGACGTCCACAGCCTCCACATACGTGCCCGGAGCGATCAGCACCAAGTCACCGTCAGTAGCCGCGTCGACGGCCTCCTGGATCGTCGCGAACTCGCCCGGCACCTCGAGCACGCCGTCATCGGCCGGTCCGGCAGGCGCGTCCGTGGCAGCTGGTTCGGTCGTGGCAGGCTGAGTGGTGGCCGGCGGCTCCGTCGACGATGGCTCGGTCGACGATGGCTCGGTCACAGGAGGTGTCGTGAGCGACGATGCGTCATCGTCACCTCCTCCACATCCGGCGGCGATGAGCACACAGGTGACCAAGAGCGCGATCGTTCGGGGGGCCGAACGCAGAGGGTGTTTCAGCATTCGGAAGTGTTTAGTCGATGGTGTCCGACGCGGACGATTTCCGGCAACCGGTATTTGCGGAATGTCACGCCGACACGATGATCGTGCCGACCATGCCGGCGGTCTCGTTTCCGTGGATCGAGCAGAAATACGAGTACTCGCCGGGCTCGGTGAAGACGTGCGCGTACACCGAACCGGGCTGGAAGTCCTCGACCTCGACACCCCAGTCGTCACCCACGACCGACAACACGTTGTGCTCGTTGAGGCCGCGGTTCTCCCACAACACCTCGTCACCGATTGATATCTCCACCGATTGGGGCCTGAAACTGTTGTCGAGCACCGTCACCGGGATCACCACGCCGGTCGGCTCGAACGGGGCCGCAGTCGATGCCGGGGGCTCGGTCGACGGAGGCGCAACGGCCTCACCGCTACCGTCGGCCAAAGTGGTCGTGGTCTGGCCGGCGTGGAACTCGGCGGCGAGTTCAGCTGATCGCTCGGCGTTCGCGGCGCTGTCCGGGCCGTCGTCACCGCACGCGGCGACCGTGATCGAAGCGCCGACGAGCAGGACCAGGAGGGGGCGGGATCCGAACCTCATGCGGTCGGCAGTTCGTACGTGGCGAACTGATCGCGAAGCGTCTTCTTCGAGAACTTCCCGACGCTCGTCTTCGGGACCTGGTCGATGAAGACGACATCGTCGGGAAGCTGCCACTTGGCGACCTTGTCGGCGAGGTAGTCGAGGATCTCCTCCTTCGACACCGACTCACCCGCCACTGGTACCACACAGGCGAGCGGACGTTCCGACCAGCGAGGGTGCGGCACCCCGATCACGGCTGCCTCGGCGATCTTCGGATGGGCCATCAGCTCGTTCTCGAGTTCGACGGACGAGATCCACTCGCCACCCGACTTGATGAGATCCTTGGTGCGATCGACCAGCCGGATACGACCGCGACCATCGACCGTGGCGACATCTCCGGTGCGCAACCAGCCATCGGCGGTGAAGCTGTCGGCGGCGCGGTCATCGTCGTAGTAGGTCGCAGCGATCCAGTTGCCGCGACATTGCAGCTCTCCGCTGCTCTCGCCGTCCCACGGCACCGGCGCCTGTGAATCGGGGTCGACCACTCGCATCTCGACTCCGAAACTGATCCTGCCCACCATCGTGCGCAGCTCGGCCTGATCACCGACCGGCAATGATGCCTCGTCGACGTCGAGCTGGCAGACGGCAGCGATGGGGCTGGTCTCGGTCATCCCCCAAGCTTGCAGGATCGGCAGGCCGGTCTGCTCTCGATACGCCTCTGACAAGGCCTTGGGAACCGCCGACCCACCGCACGGGATCGCGCGCAGGCTGGACGAATCACGCCCAGCCAGCTCGGGCAACACCTGCATCCAGATCGTCGGAACACCAGCGGCGACGGTGACGCGCTCGTCGATGATCAGATCGGCCAGCGCCTTGCCTGACAGATCTGGGCCCGGCATCACGAGCGACGAGCCAGCCGCTACCGCGGCGTGCGCGAGCCCCCACGCGTTGGCGTGGAACATCGGAACGACGGGCATGATGACGTCGGACTCTCGGGCGCCGAGTGAATCGACCGTCATGGCGCCGAACGTGTGGAGGTAGGTGCTGCGGTGGCTGTAGAGCACCCCCTTCGGGTTGCCCGTGGTTCCGCTCGTGTAGCACATGCTGGCTGCGCGACGCTCGTCGTCGACGTGGAACTCGACCGGAGCGGCCGATGCCAGCAGTTCTTCGTAGTCGAGCAACTGGTGACCGGCCAGTTCGGAGGGGATGTCGCCTGACCCGTCGTCCATCAGCACGAGATGCCGCAATCTTTCGAAGGTGGGCAACAGAGGAGCCAGCAGCGCCAACAACGAACGGTCGACGAAGATGACCTCGTCGTCGGCATGGTTGACGATGTAGGTCAACTGCTCGGGGAAGAGCCGGATGTTGAGCGTGTGCAGCACACGCCCGGTGCACGGAGCAGCAAAGTAGAGCTCGAGGTGACGAGCAGTGTTCCATGCGAATGTGGCGACCCGGCCGGCCTCGCTGATACCGAGCTCGTCGAGCACACCGCCCAGTCGGCGTGTTCGATCGGCCCACGTTGCATAGTCGGTTCGTTCCCGACCGCCGCCGGTGGCGGTGACGATCGTCTTGTGCCCGTGGTACTGCTCAGCCCGATCGAACAGGTGGGAGATCGTCAGAGGTACGTCTTGCATCAGCCCTTGCATGACGCCAGAAGGTAGCGGAGCACTCACCTGATTCGGCAGCGGGCTCGATGTGGGTTTCGCTGCGGCCGCGCCGGCATCGCCGTCTGCATTCGGATAGTGATCGTCTCGACCGACTACGTTCTGTCGGTGGTCGGTCAGCGGGAAGCCCATCGGACCGCATTCTCCAATCGCTCGCTGGTGCGATATGTCGGATCGCACCTGCTCGCCATCAACGCCGAATGGGCGGTCTTCATCGGACTGCTCGTCTACGTCCACGAACGCCACGGTGCACGCGCCACCGGCTTTGCATCGATCGCGATGCTGCTCCCTTACATGGCGGCGGCACCCTTTGCCGGGCAGATGGCCGAGCGGTATCGGCCCGCCCGTGTACGTCTGGGCGGCCTGGCGACGCAGACGCTCGGTTACGGAATCGCGGGGATCGGCGCCTACCAAGACCTGCCTGTCTGGGTCCCCGTCGCCGGGACGATGCTGTCGCTCGGAGCGATCACGACGTTGCGTCCTGCGGGAGCGGTACTGCTTCCAGCGATGGTGCGTTCGTCGCGGGAGTTGACCGTCGCGAATCTCTGGGTCGGCTACGCCGAGAGTGCCAGCATCCTGGCAGGGCCCATCATGGCAACTGCGCTCCTGGCACTCGACGGAGCCCCCATGGTGCTGGCAGGCTGCGCCATCGTCGCAGCGGCCGCCACGGTGGTTGCAGCCACCGACGCGTCGACCGATCCGCCTCCGACCGAGCGCGGGCGGTCCGGTCCCGGGGCGATCCGCACCTCTGTCCAAGCGCTCACGGCCCTGCGGACCCGGCCGGGCGCATTCAGCGTGCTGGTGCTGGCCGGCGGTCAGTTCTTCCTCATCGGCGTCCTCGACCTCGTGGTGGTGGTGTCAGCAGAGGACGTGCTCGGGATCGGCGAGGCCGGCGCCGGCGTCCTGAGCACATTGTTCGGCGCCGGCGCCATCGTGAGCATCGTGGTCACGACCATGTTGGTCCGGTGCCGTCGACTCGCGAGTTTCCTGATGTTGTTCCTCGCAGCGCTGGCTGCGATGAGCGCTTTGTTCGGTGCGTCGATGACCCTCGTGACGGCGATCATCGCGCTCCCGATCCTGGGCTTGAGCCGATCGTCACTCGAACTGATGGCCCGCATGATGCTCCAGCGATCCGCTCCCCCTCAGGAGCTGAGCGCCGTGTTCGCCGTACTCGAGGGCACCGCTGGATCGGCGATCCTCGCTGGGTCGCTGTTCGCCCAGGTGTTGATCGAGATCAGCGGACCACCTGCAGCGATGCTCGGGACGGGCGCCTTCTTCCTGGTCATGCTGGTCGCGATGATGGCCGGCCTCCGTAGCGCAGATGCGAGCGCGGATATTCCTGTTGTGGCGATGAGCCTGATCCGCCGGGATCCCGTATTCGAACCGCTTCCCGCTGCGGCGCTCGAGACCGTTGCCCGTTCGGCGATCGAGGTCGACGTGGCGCCTGGTGAGGTCGTCATTCGCCAGGGAGACATCGGTGACCGCTATTACGTCGTGGCAGATGGTGTGCTCGAGATCTCGGTGAGCGGCAAGACGGTGCGGATCGTCGAACGAGGCGGATCGTTCGGCGAGGTGGCGCTGCTCGCCAACGTGCCGCGAACCGCCACGGTCACCGCCCGCGGCCACTGCGCCTTGCTGGCCATCGATCGCGTCGCGTTTCTCGTCGCGGTCACCGGACACGACTCGTCCCGCCAGGCGGCGTGGGGGGTGGTCCATGCCATGGGCCTCGACGAGCAGCTACCTCGCTGACGAGACCGGCACGCGTTCTGCGGCGGCGATAACGTCAACACGATGACCGAGGCCGCCCCCGTCCACACCAGGCCTCCGTGGGCACCGCTCACCCTGGCCGCATTCGTCGGGCTGGTCGTCTGCACGAACATCGCCGGAGCGGCCTGGGCGCGCCTGCTCGACTCGAACCCTGCGACGCTCCTCGCACTCTCGTCGCGCAACCGATACCTCGTGCTCGCCCTCGGTGCTGACGTCTCGCTGCCCGCGTACTGGATCGTCGGGAGCCTTCGCATCGGTCTCGCATTTGTCGTGTGCCACCTCATCGGGCGGGCCTATTCCGACCAGGCACTGCACTGGTTCATCAAGTACCTGGGCGTGACCCCCGAGGCGCTCGAACAGTTCAACCGTGGTTTTGCCAGGGCCGAGTGGGTGATCATCCCGTTCTTCGCCGGTAGCAACATCGTCGCCGCGCTCAGCGGAGTACACCGCACACCGTGGCGACGGCTCGCGGCCCTGTTGACCATCGGCATCCTGGCCCGGCTGGCACTCATCTGGTGGTTGGCACAGATCTTCGAGGATCAGCTCGCCGACTTCGTCGCGTGGGTGCAGAAATACTCGTGGTGGGCCGTCGGGATCTCGGTGCTGCTCGTGTTGTTGGTGAACGTCCGCAATTTCCGTCGCGGAGCGACGAGCTGACGCTAGATCCCCAAGTAGCGATCGAGCCCCACGGTGACGCCGGGGTGCTCGGCGATTCGCTTGCAGCCGAGCAGAACTCCCGGCATGAAGCTCTCTCTGTCGTAGCTGTCCTGTCGGAGGGTGAGCGACTGGCCGAGTGCACCGAGGATCACGTCTTGGTGGGCGATCATGCCGTGCATCCGGACTGCGTGCACGTGGATGCCGCTCGGGCCCACGCCACCTCGCGCTCCGGGGTAGACCTCGTGCTGCGTCGGATCGCTCCCCCATGGCACGGCACCGCGTGCAGCAGCCATTCGGTCTGCAGTCGTGACCGCGGTGCCGGAGGGGGCATCGATCTTGCGGTCGTGGTGATATTCGATGATCTCGGCGGTGTCGAAATACGGGGCTGCCAACTCGGCGAACCGCATCATCAACACGGCCGAGATGGCGAAGTTCGGAGCGAGCAGACAGTGGGCGGGACCGTCACCGAACGCAGCACGGAGCGCGATCACATCGTCGTCGCTCAACCCGGTGGTTCCCACGACGGCATGGATCCCGTGCATCGCCAGCCAGGGCAGTGATCGCCGGGCCGCGTCAGCGACAGTGAAGTCGACGACGACGTCACATTCGGCCTCGGCGAATGCCCGCAGCTCGGAGGCGACCTGCACGCCGTGCACGACCACGTCCGTGGCCCCCACATCGACGGCCGCCACCAGTTCGAGCGTCGGATCGGTGTGCAGCGCGTTGCACACCGACGTACCCATCCGCCCGCCGGCGCCGTTCACACCCACCCGAATCGTGTCGCTCACCTCCACGACCGTAGCCGTGCCGCACGAATCCGAGGAAGAATCGGCGGACGCCTGCATCGTTCGCCGATCACCGGCGCCTGCCGCCGAGCGGCTCGGAGTCGGGAGGATCACCAACCGACTCGTGAGATCCCCATCGGTAGCCGATCGCGCCGCCGACGACACCGGTGGACACGATCCACCATCCCACCCCAGAACCGAGGATCAACGCAACGACGACGCCGAGCAATGCTCCGGCCACGACCCCGATTCGCATGCCCGTGAGGGCCTCGTAGGATCGACGTCGAGTCGGTGAACGTCGGCGCGCTCTGGTACCCATCGCTGTTACATCATGCAACGAGAGTCGGCATCCCTTCCAGGGCTGAACGTCCCGGCGACGCCCTGTCGCGACGAGATGATCAGGACGGGCCGAGCGACACGGTCATCGTCGGCGCGGTGCCGTACACACGGTCGATCACCCGACGCACGTCATCGTGGTCAACCCGTGACCAGCGGTCGATCTGCGACTCGACGCTGCGAACCTCGTCGAGCAGGGTGATCTGTCCACCCATACGGGACATCCGGGCGCCGGAGTCCTCGAGACCCATCTCGTACGAGCCGACGAGATAGCCCTTGGCGATCTCGAGTTCGTCGTCGGTGATACCGCCGTCGAGCAGGCGCTCGATTTCGCTGCCGACGAGCGCGTTCACCTCGGCGGCATGATGGGGCAAGGTGCCGGCATAGACCGACCATGCGCCCGAATCGGCGTACGACACGGCGGACGAGAACACCGAATAGGCAAGACCGCGCCGTTCGCGAATCTCGTCGAACAAGCGGCTCGACAGGCCGCCGCCGAGCACGTGATTGACCACGTCGAGCGCCTCACGGTCGTCATCGCCGCGCGCCAGGGCCCGACCGCCGATCACCAGGTGCACCTGCTCGGTGTCATCATCGATCTTCGTCGCCACCGGCAGGGAGCCGATCGGCAATTCGGGTGCCGAGCGCGGCACCCGGCCGTCGCCTTCGGGCATCGCGTCGAAGCACTTGGCGACCTGATCGATCACCTCGTCGACATCGACGGCACCGGCGATCGCCACGACCGTATTCTGTGTGCGGTAGTGGTCGCCGAAGAACGAGCGCAGGTCGCCCGACGTGAGTCCGAGGACCGACTCACGGTCCCCCGCTGTGTCCCTCCCGAGCGCGTGGTCGCCGAACACGGCCTTCCCGAAGGCTCGGTGCACCACGTCTTCGGGACTGTCATCGTCCATCGCCAGCTCTTCGAGAATCACTTGGCGTTCGCTGGAGATATCGATGTCGCGAAGCGACGGCGACGTCAGTACATCGCCGAGCAGCTCGATACCGGTGGAGGCGAATCTGGCGGGCACGCGGCAGTAGAACGCCGTGTACTCCTTGGAGGTGAAGGCGTTGATGTCGCCGCCGACCCGATCGACCGTCTGGGAGATCTCGATCGCTGAACGAGTCGACGTGCCCTTGAACAACAGATGCTCGAGGAAGTGGCTCATTCCGGCCTGGCGATCCGATTCGTCGCGCGCCCCTACCCCGACCCAGACACCGATCGCTGCTGTCCGCGTCGACACCATGGGCTCGACTGCGACGGTCAGGCCGGAAGGTAGCTGGACGATGCGCTCGCTCATGGAAGATGCACAGTCAATCGGCGAAACCTGATCGATGCACTTCGCAGTCGGCTGTGCGGCTCCGGGCCGACCGGCATCGCTCCCCCAAACGGCGATGCCCCCACCCGGCGAACCGGATGGGGGCATCGAAACCGACGTATCGGCGTATTGCGACCGAATCAGCGATGACGGCGACGGCCGCCACGATCGTTGCGATCGTTGCGATCGTTGCGATCGTCAGAGCGACGCTCGCCGGCAGGACCAAGATCGCCCAACTCGCTGGCGAGTTCGGCGTCGAAGTTGTCCTCGAACGACACCGTCTCGACGGACGAACCGCCGTCGCCACCCTGTGTGGCGGCCGGAGCCGACGAGCGTCCACGGGGAGCGGACGCGGGCTCGGCAGCCTCGGCGCCGTCCGACTCGGGCAGATCGCCGGCCGGAACCAGGCTGACCTTGCCTCGATCGTCGATCTCCTCGACCTTGACCTCGATCTCCTGGCCGAGCTCGAGCACGTCTTCGACCGAGTTGATCCGCTTGCCGCGGCCCAGCTTGGAGATGTGCACCAGGCCGTCGCGGCCGGGCAGGATGTTGATGAAGGCACCGAACTTGGTGATGTTCACGACGCGGCCGGTGTAGACCTTGCCGATCTCGGCCTTGGGCGGGTCGACGATGGCCATGATCGCCGCCATCGCCTCTTCCATGCGCCACGCCTCGACGGCGCCGATCGTGACGAAGCCCTGGGCACCGTCGTCGTCGACGCTGATGTCGGCGCCAGTCTCCTGCTGGATCGTGTTGATGACCTTGCCCTTGGGCCCGATGACCTCACCGATCTTGTCCATCGCGATGGTGATCGTCTTGATCTTCGGCGCTGTCTCGGCGACCTCGGGGCGCGACTCGCTGATCGCAGCGTTCATCACCTCGAGGATCTCGAGGCGAGCCACCTTGGCCTGGGCGAGTGCAGCAGTCAGCACGTCGGCGGGGATGCCGTCGATCTTCGTGTCGAGCTGCAACGCCGTGATCGCGTCAGCGGTGCCGGCCACCTTGAAGTCCATGTCACCGAACGCGTCTTCGGCACCGAGGATGTCGGTGAGAGTGACGTACTTGTCGCCCTCTTTGACCAGACCCATGGCGATGCCTGCGACCGCCCCGCGGGTGGGCACACCGGCGTCCATGAGCGACAAGCTGGACGAGCACACCGAAGCCATCGACGTCGAACCATTCGATGACATGACCTCGGAAACCAGACGCAGCGTGTACGCGAAGTCTTCCTGGCTCGGTACGACGGGAAGCACCGCACGGGCGGCGAGCGCTCCGTGGCCGATCTCGCGACGCTTCGGCGAACCGACGCGACCGGTCTCGCCATTCGCCCATGGCGGCATGTTGTAGTGGTGCAGGTAACGCTTGGTGTCCTGCGGCGACAACGAGTCGATCATCTGATTCATGCGGGGCATGGCCATCGTGAGGACGTTGAGTACCTGGGTCTCGCCACGCTGGAACAGTCCCGAGCCGTGAGCGGTCGGCAACACACCGACCTCGGCACTCACCGGGCGCAGGTCGGCAAGACCGCGACCGTCGATGCGCAGACCTTCGTCGACGATCCGCTTGCGCACCAGCTTCTTGGTGAGGCTGCGAACCGCTTCCTTGACGGCCTTTTCCTGACCGGCGAACTCGGCGCCCTCGCCACACAGGGCGGCGATTGCGTCGGCAGCGGCCTCGTCGGTGGCGGCGTTGCGCTCGGCCTTGGCCGAGATGGTGACGGCCTGGGCGACCTTGTCGGTCACGAGGCCCTCGACCGCGGCGAACACCTCAGGGGTGTAGTCGAGCACGGCGTTGAACGTCAGCGGCTTGATCGGACCATGGGTCGCGATCACACTGGCGAGCAGCTGACGCTGCAGGGCGATCGACTCCTTGATCCACACCTTGCAGGCCTCGAGCCCACCGGCGAGGACGGCCTCGTCGACTTTCGGCGCACCGTCTTCGTAGTAGTAGAAGCTCTTCTCGGTGCCACCGGCCTCGACCATCATCACGGCGACGTCGCCGTTGTCGAGCTCACGACCGGCGACCACCAGCTCGAACGTGCCGGCCTCGGTCTCTTCGTACGTGGGGTGCGGGATCCACTCCCCGTCGACCGAGTACGCCATGCGAACCGAACCGAGCGGACCGTCGAACGGAATGCCCGAGATCGTGAGCGCTGCGGACGCGGCGTTGATCGACAAGACGTCGTGGGGGTTGTGCTGATCGGCGCCGATGACCGTGGTCACGACCTGGGTCTCGTTGCGGAAGCCGTCGGGGAAGGACGGACGCAGCGGGCGGTCGGTGAGACGACAGGTGAGGATCGCTTCCTCGGTGGGACGGCCCTCACGACGGAAGAACGAACCAGGGATCTTGCCGGCGGCGTAGGCACGCTCCTCGACATCGACCGTGAGCGGGAAGAAATCCATGCCCGGGCGAACGTCCTTGGCGGCGTTCGCCGTGGTGAGCACGCTCGTGCCACCGATGGACGCGACGACGGCACCCTGACTCTGGGGCGCGAAACGGCCCGTCTCGAATGTGAGCGTCTTGTCGGTCCCTGAAACGGGACCCGAGACGCGAATGGGGTCAGCCACGAATGGCTCCTTTCCGACGACGACGATCTGTCATCGTCGCTCTGGAGCGACCGAGCCGGTTCCCAGTTGGCACGTCCGTTGTTCTGCGCACGCAGCCACGGAGGAGGCAACCGGCAACCGACGACAGAGTCGCTCAGTTGTGCAGAATACGGACCTTCCGTATTCCGATGTTGAAGGCTACCCCGAGACGCGGCAAACGTGCGGGACCCGAGAACGGGGCCTCCGCACGTCTGTCGGTGACCTGTCGGGTTGTGGGCCGAGATCAGGTAACGGTGGTCAGCGTCGAACTGTGGGGAACACGGGCTCGACGAGTCGGGTCGGCCCCTTCAACGAGCTACGACGAAGCGTTCGCCGCAGCGATCAACGCCGCAGGCCGAGCTCGGCGATGAGATTGCGGTAGCGCTCGACGTCGATGCCACGCAAGTAGTCGAGCATGCGGCGGCGACGGCCGACGAGCATCAACAGACCACGACGACTGTGGTGGTCTTTGGCGTGCACCTTGAGGTGCTCGGTGAGATGCTTGATGCGATCGGTGAGGAGTGCGATCTGCACCTCTGGCGAGCCGGTGTCGTTCTGCGACGAGCCGTGCTTCGCGATCAATTCTGCTTTTGGCGTGAGCGCCATGTTGTCGTGCCTTCCGATTGGAGGTCGCGTCGAACCTGCTGGATCGATCGCATCACATCAGCGCCACGCCCTACGAACGCAGCCCCAACGGACCAGACAAGGTTAGGGCCGGTGGACTGCCACTCACAACCGATACAGTCCCGCGCCGTGAGTTCCGGGCACGATGACGGCATCCACGCCGCCGGCGTATCAAAACGTTTCGGTTCGGTCGAGGCCCTCTCCCCCCTCGACCTCTCGATCGCCCCCGGCGAGATCGTCACCCTGTTGGGACCGAGCGGATGCGGCAAGACGACGCTGCTGAGGATCGTCGCCGGTCTCGAACCGCTCACATCCGGCACGATTTCGGTTGATGGACTGACGCCCGTGTCGGCGCGCGAGCTCAAGCGTTTCGGCCTCGTCCCGCAGTCGCCGGCATTGCTGCCCTGGCGCACCGTGGAAGCCAACGCTCGCCTCCTGCAGGACATCAACGTCGATGCGAACCCCAGCCCGCTACCGGACGTCGTCGAGTTGCTCGACAAGGTCGGGCTCTCGGAATTTCGCAGCTCCTATCCCCACGAACTCTCGGGGGGGATGCAACAACGCGTCGGTCTCGTGCGGGCCTTCGCTCTCGGAGCGCCCTACCTGTTGATGGACGAGCCCTTCGCAGCCCTCGACGAGATCACACGTGCCGACATGAGGCACCTGCTCGCCTCGCTGTGCGAGCCCATCAACACTGGCGTGTTGTTCGTCACCCATTCGCTCGCCGAGGCGGTCTTCCTCTCCGACCGGGTGGCGGTGCTGTCGTCGCGGCCCGGCCGAATCGTCGGCACGGTCGACGTCGATCTGCCGCGGCCCAGGGTGCCCGAACTCGAAGACGACCCGGCATTCTTCGCCATCGAAACAGAACTGCGTCGGTTGCTGCACAGCGGAGCCGGGCGATGATCGGTCGGCTCCGGAACAGCGCTGCATTCTGGGCGGCGATCGGGACGGTTGCGCTGCTGGGCTTCTGGGAGGCCTTCGTACGAGTACGCGATGTACGCAAGTTCGTACTGCTGCCGCCGAGCGAGATCGGGTCGACCTTTCTCGACAACCCGGGCTTCTACGTCGACAACATCTGGGTGACCGCTCGGCATCTCGTCGTCGGGCTCTCGATAGCACTCGTGGTATCTCTGGCGTTCGGAGCGCTCCTCGCAGCCGTGCGACCGCTCGAGCACGCCAGTCAACCACTGCTCGTGTTGATCCTCGTCACCCCCTGGGTTGCATACATCAGCTCGATCGTGTTGTGGCTTGGTCGCGGTACACCCTCGATCGTCTTCCTGGTTGCGTTCGTCACGGTTCCGGCGTTCGTGTATGCGACCGTGGGCGGCATGCGCAGCGCAGACCCCGCAGCGCGTGAGCTGTTCGCATCGATCCATGCATCCCGTTGGGAAGTGCTGTGGCGGCTCCGCCTGCCGTCCGCGCTGCCCTCGCTGTTCACCGCTGCACGCTTCAACGTGGGGCTCGGCCTCGCCGCCGCATACTTCGCCGAAGGTGCGGCGCTCAGCACCGACGGCCTCGGCGAGGCGGGGCGCCGTGCCGTCGCCTTCAACGAGGGAAGCATCCTGTGGACCACGATCTTGTGCACCGCCGTGCTCGGCATTCTGAGCCAGGTCGCCGTGTTGCTGCTGGAACGATCCCTGTTGCACTGGCACGCGTCACAGCGTCGCACCGCCCGGTGAACCTCCCAACGCCTCGTCTCGGTAGGCTCCCTTCACACGACGAACACAGGTTGATGCGCCGCCCCCTAGCAACGGTGCTCGCCCATCGTGTGCTGGCTACATCCCAACGATTCCGATCCACTCCACTGGAGGACTGCAAGATGCTGCGCCAGCGCGCCCTCGCAACGACCCTGACCACCCTCGTTCTGCTCACCGCCGCGTGCGGTGGCGACGACTCGGCCGCCACCACCACATCGGCCACCACCGATCCGGCTGCCACGTCTGCACCCACCCCCGCCACCGATCCAACCGTCGCCACGACGACCGGGACCGACGACATGTCGCTCGACGTGGTCGCCGGCGAGGCCTTCCCCGATGCCCGGTGCGAGGCCAACAAGGCAGCGGGAACGATCAACTACCTGACCGGCTTCGACTACGCGGCAACCGCCTCGATCGTCGACGTCCTCGTCGCCGACCACAACGGGTACTACGACGAGCTCTGTCTCGACGTGGCCATCGCTCCGTCGTTTTCCACGGCGAACTACCCACTCGTCGCCGGCAACGACGCCCAGTTCTCCTCGTCGGGTTCGTTCAGTGAACTCGCGACGTTCTCGGCGGTCAACGAGGCCGACCTGGTGGCCCTCGCTGTCGAGGGTCGCGTCGCGATCGACGGCCTCATGGTGAAACCCGAGTTCTCCGGGCTGGAGGACCTGGCCGGATCCACGATCGGCGTGAAGGGCAAGCTGCCCCCGAGTATCGCCGCGATGCTCGCTCAGGTGGGCCTGGTCGAGGGCACCGACTTCGAAACCCTGTTGCTCGAGGGCTTCGATCCGGTAGCGCACTGGTCGGTCGAGGGCATCTCCGCCGTGCCGGGCTGGAAGAGCAACGAGCCCGGTGCGCTCGAGCGGGCAGGGATCGCGTTCGACCTGTACGACCCGGCCGATTACGACATCCCGGGCTCGTTCGGCCTGATCTACACCAATCGTCAGTTCCTGACCGAGCACCCGACCGCCGCCGAGGACTTCATGAGGGCGACGATGCGTGGGCTCGCCGATGCGATCGCCGACCCTGCGGCAGCAGCGGCAGTCTCCGTCGATCTGATCAACGGCAACGGCAACCCCAACTACTTGTCACCGGAGGGCGAGACTTTCCGGTGGGCCACCGATGCCCAGTTGATCACCGACACCACGCCGGCCGACAGCTTCCCCGGTGTTCCGGAGGCGGCAGCGCTCGCCGCCGAGATCGCCGCCTACGACGCGGTCGGGGTGTACGCCGAGACCGGAACTCCGCCGGTCGAAGGCCGCTTCGACGAACAGCTGCTCGCCGGGCTGTACGCCGACGACGGGTCAGTCATCTGGCCCGGCTGACGAGCCGAGACCATCTGCCGTCGCCCTGAGGGTCGCGCCCGGTCGATCCGGCGCGACCCGATGGCATGCCGCCGCATAAGGTCGGCGCATGGAGCTTCGCGACGCCATTCGCTCGAACGGTTCGGTTCGGGATTTTCGGAGTGAACCGGTGCCCGACACCGTGGTCGCCGAACTCCTCGACGATGCACGATTCGCGCCGTCGGGGGGCAATCGTCAACCGTGGCGGGTCGCGTCGGTCCGCGATCCAAGAATCCGCAGGGCGATGGCGGTACTGATGCAGCCGGTCTGGGACGAATACGTTGCCGCCCAGCGCGCCGGTGTCGTGCCCTACAACTCCGTCGACTACCACACGCCACCCGAGGTCGTTCACGCACCGAACGTGCTGCTCGATGCGATCGACTCGGTCCCGGTCGTGCTCGCGATTGCGGCCGACCTCTCACGGATCGTCGCCATGGACCAGCATCTCGACCGTACTGCGATCGTGCCGGGGGCGTCGATCTACCCCTTCTGCTGGAACGTGATGCTGGCGGCCAGAGCGCGGGGCCTCGGTGGCGTCATGACGACATTCCTGTCACGTCGTGAAACCGAGGCAGCGAGCGTCCTGCATCTCCCCGAGCACCACGCGCTGGTAGCCGTGCTCTTTCTCGGCTACCCCGTGCATCAACCCACGAAGCTTCGGCGAAATCCGGTCAGCTCGTTCGCCACGCTCGATACCTTCGACGGCGCCCCGATGACCTGAGCAGCGCTCGGTGAACTCAGTGTTCGACGGTCTCGTGAACGTGCTCGTTCGCGAACGTTTCGAGCAACTCGATGCCTTCCTCCGGCTTGAACCGCATTCGGGTCCACGACCATTGTCGGCCGCCCGACCACACCTGCAGCAGCCGCCAACTGGTGATGCCGATCAGGACCAGCACTGCCGATGCCGCGGCGTCGATCCACCAATGGTTGGCGGTGGCGATGATCGACAGGGTCATCAACGCCGGATGGATCAGGATCAACCAACGCCACCGCGACTTGAGTACCGAGATGACCGCCATCGCTTCGATCATCGCCCACCCGAAGTGCAGGGACGGCATCGCCGCGATCTGGTTGGCAGCGCCATCGACGGCGTTCGCCGGATAGATGCTGGGGCCGAACTCGCGCATCGTGTCGACGAACCCGGTCATCATGCGAGGTGGAGCGAGCGGGAACAGTAGGTGGATGATCAGTGCGGCGAAGGTGACGAACGCCATGAGATTGCGAATCGCGTGATACCGGTCGTGATGACGGAGGTACAACCACAGCAACAGGCCGATCGCCGCCGGGAAATGGAACCAGATGTAGTAGTGGTTCAGCAGCTTGATCAAGGTCGGGTGTTCGAGCAAGAAGCGTTGCAGATTGTCTTCGAACGGCAACCCCAGCCATTCCTCGAACCGTACGATCTCGCGAGCATGGATGAACGCCGCCCGGAGGTCGGTCTTGTTGACCATCCGGATCGTCCGGTAGATCATCAACAGCGCACCGCAGATGAAGATCTCGAACAGCAGCTTGGCTCCGTATCGCCCACGCCACCAGGACGCGGCAGAACGAGACATGCTCCGCCCCCCAGAAGACACCGCGGTACTCATGAACTCGTGGACTCCCACTCCTCTACCGACAGAGTAACCTTGTAACGTCATCGACATGAAGCGATATTCCGTGAATTCGCGTCGTACCGACAATTGTCACATCCTCGGGTGCCGTGAACTGCCGGGATCCCGGTGAGTTCCCAGCCAATCGGCGAAACCGAACTCGCTGCCGAACCCGACCGGGCAGCAACCGAGCGAAACACCCTCACGGCCTTTCTCGACTACTTCCGATCCGTCCTGGTCCGCCAGGCCAGTGGGTTGAGCCCCGAGCAACTCGCCACACCGCTGCCTCCGTCGACGCTGACGATCGGTGGGCTGATGAAGCACATGAGCTTCGTCGAGATCCACTGGTTCGATCACGTCTGGTCGGGCAACGACTACCCCGAGCCTTGGGTGTCGGTGGATTGGGCCACGACCCCCGACTGGGAGTTCGACACCGCCGCTCGCGATACGCCGGCCGGACTGCATGCGGGCTTCGACGCCGCGGTCACCCTCAGCAGGTCGGCGATTGCAGCGGTGACCGACCTCGACGCCCTGGCAGCGCTGGAATCACGCGGTCAAGCCACCAGTCTGCGATGGATCCTGATCCACATGATCGAGGAATACGCTCGCCATTGCGGACATGCCGATCTGATCCGCGAATCCATCGACGGCCGCAAGGGCGACTGACGTCACGACAGGCGCTCGGGGCGTCAGTCGGTACCAGGACGGCGTTCGGTCTCAGCAGCGGGGTCGCCCTTGTACCCCGGCGGATAGGTGAGGACGAGCTCGTCCGGGGTGGGGTCATGTGGTCGGCGGGCCTCGGCGGGCAACAACTTGCTGATCGACTTCATGATCCGCTTGGTGTCTGCATCGAGACTCTTGTGCTTCAGTTCGACCGGCTTGCCGACGGTCGCGGACACGGTCGGAGCATCGGCGATGTTGAACATCCGGGGGACGCGTTCGGACCGCGGCCAGACCTTCTCGGTACCCCACAGGCCGACCGGGACCACGGTGGCGCCTGTCATCTGAGCGAGCCGTGCCGCCCCCCAACGTCCCTTGAGCTCGGGGTCGAAGAATGCCGGCCCCCTGGGGATCGTGCCTTGGGGCATGATCCCGATCATCTCACCGCCGCGCAATGCGTCCGCGGCGGCTTCGAGCGGCTCGTCGGAACCGGTGCCACGATCGACGCGGATACCACCGAGCGCAGTCGCCAGCGCACCGAGGACCGGCACATCGAACACCTCTTTCTTGCCGAGGAACCGTATGGTGCGGCCCGTCTTGGCCACCACCATTGCCATCGCGGTCGAGTCGAAATACGAACGGTGGTTCCCGACGAGGATGACGGGACCCTCGGCGGGAATGTTCTCGACCCCACGAATGTCGAAATCGGCATACGGCACCAACGACGGCCGGCTGAACGCCATCGCCACCTTCTGCAACTCGAGCCCGAGGCCGGGGACCTTCTTCACGCCGGGCGACACATCGAGACTGAGAATCGGCCAGCGCCGTGCCGCTGCCATGATCCTCATGCGCGGGTCGGGGTTGACCACTACGGCGTGGCCGACGGCGGCGAGCAATGGCGTGTCGTACACGCTGTCGGAGTATGCGTAGCTCTCGCCCATGTCGATGCCGTGTTCGCTTGCCCATGCGCGAACGGCCTCGAGTTTGCCGGCCGACCAGACGAACGGACCTGCCAGCGACCCGTCATAGGTGTCCCCGTCGGATGTCACGCCATAGCGGGTGGCGACGACCCCATCGAGACCCAACCGATCGGCGAACGGTTTGACGAGGTCATACGGCGACGTGGTCGCCAGCACGACCGGGCGCCCTGCCGCACGGTGGGTCTCGAAGACCGGTTCTGCGAACGGCTGGACCATAGCGACCAGCTGATCTGCAACACTCTCGGCAGCAGCCAGCACAGAGGCGCGTGAGCGCCCCTTGGCGAAGGTCACCGCTTGGCGCGCCAGCGCCATCGCCGGCAGCGTCTCGCCCACCGTGTTGAACAGGTTGTACACGAACTTCTCACCGGGAATCGTTCGAGACACCAAACCGGCGGTCCGCATCGCCTGTGAGAACACTTCACCGCTCGCCCCGCGCAACAGGGTGCGATCGAGATCGAAAAACGCCGCTCCGGCGGACCCGCTCATCTGGCTCGTTGACTTGGATACATCGGCGTTCGTTCCCACGAAACGCAGCCTAGGCGTCATCGGAACCACAGGGTCCACGCACCGACCAAACGGGAGCCGAAAACGGGAAACGCCCCGATGGGGGATCGGGGCGTCTCAACCTGGAAATCCCTTCGGTGGGGGCCGAGTTGTGGGATCTCCTACCGAGCGGAACATGGGGGGTGTTCTCGCGTCGTTCTGTTTGTGAAAGTATGCACGTGCACGTGTGCATCTGGCAAGTAGAACTCTTCGATAGTCGGTATCGGTTTTTGCGATAGGTTGTCGCCATGGACGTCCGCCAGCTCGCCGCCATCGTCGCCGTCGCCGATCACGGCACCTTCTCCGCAGCCGCGCGGGCGTTGTACACGGTGCAATCGAATGTGTCGGGTCACGTTGCCAAACTCGAACGTGAGCTCGGCGTCTCGCTGGTCGACCGGGCCAACGGAGTACTCACCGAGGAGGGAGTCCGAGTCGTCGAACGGGCACGTCGCGTCCTGCACGAGATCGACGACATCGCAGCGGATATCGCCTCGCTCGACGACGATGTGTCCGGCGACGCCCGCATCGGTGTCATCGGCACTACAGCCCGGTGGCTGATGCCCCAGCTGCTCGGGGCGGTCGAGCGGCAGCACCCGCGGGTTCACCCGATCGTCAGCGAGGGCAGCACCACGACCATCGTGCCGGGGGTGCTCTCCGGCCAGTTGAATGCAGCGATCATCCACCTCCCGATCGACGACCCCGAACTCGTCGTCGAACCGCTCTTCGCGGAGGATCTGCTGTTACTCGTACACAGCGACCATGCCTTGGCCAGCAGAGAAACGATGTCCCTCGTCGAGCTCGAGGACGTACCTCTGCTGCTCCCACCCAAAGGTGCCGCCCTGAGGCGGGTGCTCGACCGTGCCGCGGGGAGTGTCGACGTCACCCTCCGCGCCCAAGCCGAGATCGACGGCGTTCGGTTGCTCGCGTCCCTCGCGTTCGACGGCTATGGCGCCGCGATCGTTCCCGCAACTGCTGCACCCAAGCAACTCGGTGGAGACTTCCGACGAATCCTGGTGCCCGAACTCCCGCGACGTGTGGTCGCTTGGGTGCGCCGCCGCCGGCCGGCGCCGAGCGCAGCGACGAGCGCCGTCGCTGCGATCCTGACCGAGGTGGTCGCGCTCCATGCCAACGATCAACCGGGCGTCTATCTCGGGTCGGAAGCTTTCCCGCTGAACCGAACGCAGTGACGCCCGACGCCACCGGCACACCGACGAAACAGACGCATTCGCCGGCTCGGCACTAGTGTCCGCTCCAATGTCCCTCGAGGAAGTCGGTCTCGTCACCCGGGTACCCGGGCCTATCTCTGCCAAAGTGCGCGTGGTCGGCGGTCGACGCGTGTCGTGGCTCGAGTTCGACGATGTCGAGCCTGCTGCGCCACTCAACCAGCAGATGACCTACACGATGGAGACCGCCGCGCGGACCGCCCTCGAGGAACGTATCCCGTTGGTGTTCGTCATCAACAGCGCCGGGGCGGACATCGGCGAGGGCATCGCCGCGCTCGACGGTTGGGGCCGTGTCGCGCGCGCTCTCACCAGATGTTCCGGCACAGTGCCCACGTTCGCCATCGTCGACGGCCCGGCGGTGTCCGGCCCCGCGCTGTTGCTCGGTCTGGTCGACTTCACGATCATGACCACCAACGGGTACGCGTTCGTAAACGGACCCGTGATGGTTCGCCAGTTCACCGGCATCAACATCACCAAGGACGAACTCGGCAACGCGGCCAGCCTCGAGAGGAACGCCGGTCTGCCGATCGCTGTGGTCGCCGACCGAACAGCAGGAGAAGCCCTCGTCGAGGAGCTGCTGGCATACCTGCCGGATCACGTCGACGGAGAGCCACCACATTGGCCGCTCACAGATCCGGTCGAGCGCTCATGCCCTGAGGCCGGCGAACTCATCCCCGAGTCGTCCACCGGAAGTTATGACGTACGCCACGTAGCCGAAGCGATCGTCGACGCAGACTCGATGCTCGAACTGCGCGGCCGCTGGGCCGGCAACGTCGTGACCGCGTTCGCGACCGTGGGTGGACGGCCTGTCGGCATCGTCGCGAACCAGCCGATGAACCTGGCCGGCACGCTCGACATTCCCGCCTCGCAGAAGGCAGCCCGATTCGTCGCGTTCTGCGATGCGTTCAATCTCCCGATCCTCACGCTGGTCGACACTCCTGGCTTCTACCCCGGCAAGGATCTCGAGTGGCGAGGCATGATTCGCCACGGCGCCCAGCTCGTCTACGCGTACGGCCGGGCAACCGTGCCTCGCATCTGCGTGATCCTGCGAAAGAGCTACGGCGGAGCCTTCATCGTCATGGACTCCAAGACGATGGGTAACGATGTGTGCCTCGCCTGGCCGTGGGCGGAGTTGGCGGTCATGGGTGCCGGTCAGGCGGCCGCCATCCTGCAGCGACGCGCCACGGACGAGGAGCGGGCAGCGTTCGAGGCCGACTACACCGAGCGCCTGCTCAACCCCTACGTCGCGGCCGAGCGCGGATACGTCGACGCGGTCATCGACCCGGCCGATACCCGTCGAGAGATCGCTGCAGCGCTCACCATGCTCGCGAACAAGCGCGAGCGGATGCCACATCGCAAGCACGGCAACTCGCCGCTGTGACCCTCGCGGGCAGCGCAACCGAGGACCCGGCCACGCCGACGTGACGGCCGCTGTCACGATCCCCTCCGGGCACTGGATCGACGGGTGTGATCTGATCTCGGATCTGGGCCACATGCGGCGGCGCGGCGACCTCCACCGTTCGGCTTCGTTGGAGCGCGGCAGCCCCTGAGGGGTACATTGGCCGACGGGGAGCAAGCCCCTGTCCCACCCCTGCGTGACACGAAGGAAGCAACGTGCCCGACACCATCACCATCACCGACGACCGCACCGGTAAGACGGTCACCGTTCCGATCGAGGGCGGCGTGTTCCCGTCGAGCGCGCTCCGCCAACTCGACCCCACGCTGTTCATGTACGACCCGGCCTATATGTCGACGGCAGCGTGCAAGTCACAGATCACGTATCTCGACGGCGAGAACGGCATCCTGCGTTACCGCGGCTACCCGATCGAACAACTCGCCGAGCAGTCGACCTATCTCGAGGTGGCCTACCTGCTGCTGCACGGCGAGCTCCCCACCGAGGAGCAGCTCACCAACTGGCGCCACGACGTCACGCATCACACCTTCATCCACGAGAACATGCGCAAGCGCTTCGTCGACGGGTTCCACTACGACGCCCACCCGATGGGCATGTTCGTGTCGTCGATCGCCGCCCTCGGAACCTTCTACGACGGCGCCAAAGACATCGAGAACGAAGAGAGTCGCCGCAAGCAGATCCTGCGCCTGATCGCGAAGACCCCCACGCTCGCCGCGATGGCGTACCGGTTCTCGGCCGGCCTCCCGTTCAACTACCCGAACAACGCGCTCTCGTACCCTGCGAACTTCCTCAACATGATGTGGAAGGTGGGCGCGGATTACGAGGTCGACCCCGCGCTCGAACGGGCAATGGACGTGTTGTTCATCCTGCACGCCGACCACGAACAGAACTGCGGCACCACTGCCATGCGCGTCGTCGGGTCGAGCCATGTCGACCCGTATTCGTCGGCGGCGGCTGCCGCCAGCGCGCTCTACGGACCGCTGCACGGCGGTGCCAACGAAGCCGTTGTTCGGATGCTGACCGAGATCGGTTCGATCGAGCACGTCCCCGCCTTCATCGACTCGGTCAAGGCCGGCGAGGGCCGCCTGATGGGCTTCGGTCACCGCGTCTACAAGAACTACGACCCCCGGGCCACCATCATCAAGAAGGCCGCTTACGACGTCTTCGAAATCACGGGCAAGAACCCGCTGCTGGACATTGCCCTCGCACTCGAAGACGTCGCGCTGAAGGACCCCTACTTCATCGACCGCAAGCTGTACCCGAACGTCGACTTCTACTCGGGCTTGATCTACCAGGCGCTGGGGTTCCCGGTCGACATGTTCACGGTGCTCTTCGCGATTCCGCGGACGGTCGGATGGCTGGCGCATTGGCAGGAGTTGCTGAGCGACCCCGATCAGAAGATCTCACGCCCCCGCCAGTGGTATGCCGGACCCGACGTACGCAATTACGTCGCCATGGCAGATCGCTGAGGTCCTGTTACTCGGGCATCGGCTCGGATACCCGGTGTCGACTGCCGCCGGCGCCCTGACAGGCCCGGCGCTCGCACGCAGACTCCTCGATCGCTGACGCTCGGAGAGTCAGCGGAAACGG